>NZ_JAOVTT010000005.1:0-128181 GCF_027737405.1 Campylobacter sp. VBCF_04 NA7 | reverse complement strand
TGTCCGTGACTATACAGATGAGGAAACGCCTTGCTCCATACCGAACCAAGAAGCTAAGCTCATCATGGCTGATGATACTCTCCGTTACTCGGATGTCGGGAAAGTAGGTCGTTGCGGACTTTGTTTTATTCTTTATGCTTTTTTAAATCATTTAAAATTTTATATCAATCATAGTTAAATCTTTAAAATTTAATTTGTAGTTTTTGTTGTTGAATTTGTGGGGGTTGATTGTTAAATTTATTGAATTTGCTGAATTTTGTATAAATTTAGTTAAATTTTGTTTTTTCATAAGTGCTATTTAGGTAGAATACTTGATAAAAATTATTTTTAAGGTTTTGATTATATGATAAAAAGTATCACGATTAAAAATTTTCGTTCAATTGTGGAACAAACGATAGAATTTGACAAATTTACTTGTTTAGTTGGAAACAACGATTGTGGCAAATCGAATATCCTTAAAGCTTTAAATTTATTTTTTAATAAACAAACTGATTTTAATACGGAATTTGATTTCGACAGAGATTATTCTAAATTTGCTAAAAAGCGTAATAAAAAGGCAGAAGAGATAACTATTTCTATTACTTTTAATTTACCTTCAAAGAAATATAAAGATAATGTGATAACTTGGAAAAAAATTTGGAGACAAAATGGTTTTTTTGGCGACAATATGAACGACATTGTTTCGCCAAGGTCAAAAACAAGAAATTTATTAGAAAATAAAATAAAATATCAATACATCCCGGCAATCAAAAGCAATGAATATTTTAAAGACTTAATGTCTAAGATGTATGATTCTATGATGGATAGTGCTGATAAAAAATTATCTAATATAAATCAAAAATATTCAGATGAATTGCAAAAAATAACAAAAAATTTAACCGAAACGCTGAGTAATACGCTAGATATAAATTCTGTTATTGAAATGCCAAAAAATCTTAGTGTATTGTTTAAAAATCTAGAATTTTCAACTAGTGATAATTTTGTAAAAGAGATAAATTTAATCCATCGTGGTGATGGCATCAGGACTCGTCATATACCATCAATTTTAAAATATATAGATGACAATATGGAATCAAATAAAGCAAAAGGAGCGCCATCGTATATTTTTATTTGGGGGTATGAGGAGCCTGAAAATAGTATAGAATTTACATCTTGTTCTAAAATGGCCGATGAATTGTATGAAATGAGCAAAAATAAACAAATTTTAATAACAACTCACTCTCCATTTTTTTATTTAAAAGGAAAAGAGGAAAGCTCAAAACTTTATTATGTTAGCAAATCTATAAATGGCGATTCGAAATATATCAACAAAAATCCAAAAAATACTGAAAAAAATTTATTTAATAATCACAATGATATGGACGAAGTCGATGATATAGATGAAGAAATGGGACTTATGCCACTTGTTGCTCCGTATGTAGAAAAAAAGAAAGAAGAATTACAAAACAATTCAAAAAAAATATTGGAAGAAGATGAAAAATTAAAGAACAAATTAGCAAATTTGACAGACAAAATTTTACTTATAACAGAAGGAAAAACAGACATTAAACACATTAAAACAGCTTTTGGTTGTTTAGAAAATTTAGACGAAGAACTTTTGAATAAAATTGAATTTTATGATTTTAATGAAACTAAAACGCTAGGATATACTGAATTACAACCAATGTTGAATTATCTATCCAAACTAAACAATAATAATATTATTATTGGCTTATTTGATAGAGACGAGAATAAGATAAACAATTGGATAGAGAGTAACTTTAAAAATTTAGGTAATAATGTCTATGCTTGCTTAATACCATTTTTGGAAAATAAAGAAAGAAAAAGGGATGATAAAATTTGCATAGAACACTATTATTCAAATGACGAAATTACCAAAACATTAAATAATGGTAAGCGATTATATTTAGGTGCAGATTTTGATAAAATTGGAAAATCCAGTGATGATAAATTTATTGTAAAAGGCGCAGATAAAAACCCAATTAGTGATTATAATGAATTATTCTCTACGGACAATAACAAATTACAAGCTATTAGAGATAACGCAAGATTAGCTTCAAAAAACGAATTTGCTGAGTATGTAATAGCAAATTCAAGTGAATTTAATTTTGAAAATTTTAGAAAAATTTTTGATTTAATCAGTGAAATATACAAAAATTTCAGAAATAATGAATAAAATTGGTTAAGCAATCAATTCGCACCCGCGAAATTTGGGTGCGAATTTGGGGTGAATTTAGGCAAATTTTAGCGCTTTTTTAATCGCCAAAATTTCATTAATATTTTTTTCTAGTTCGTCTAAATTTAGCATATTTGGCCCGTCACACAAGGCTTCGCACGGATTTAGGTGTGTTTCGTAGAAAAACCCATCGACTCCAACAGCCGCCGCCGCTCTTGCTAAATATGGCACAAATTTAGAATCGCCACCGCTTGTCGCACCGTTTGCGCTTGGCATTTGCACGCTGTGTGTCGCGTCGAAAATCACGGGCGCGAACTCGCGCATTATCGGGAAACTTCGCATATCTACGACCAAATTTCCGTATCCAAAGGTGCTTCCCCTCTCGCACAGCCACACGCCGTTTTCTTTGGCAGCCTCGTAACCTGCGCTTTTTACGCCACGCGTTTCAAGGACTTTTTTCACGCTGTGATTCATCGCCTGCGGTGCGAGAAACTGCCCCTTTTTGATATTTACTACCGCTTTTGTTTTAGCGGCAGCTACGAGCAAATCAGTCTGACGGCACAAAAACGCCGGGATTTGCAACGCATCAGCGACCTCCGCCACAGGCGCAGCTTGGGTGCTTTCGTGGATATCGGTTAGGATTTTAAATCCAAATTTTTCCTTCACTTCGGCTAGTATTTCGCAGCCCTTTTTAAGCCCCGGACCGCGAAAGCTCGAAATGCTCGTGCGGTTTGCCTTATCAAAACTGCTTTTAAAATAAAAATCGATCCCGTCCATTTCGTGAAATTTGCGAAGCTTCTCAGCCACCGCGAAAATTAGCTCTTTGCTTTCGATGACGCAAGGTCCTGCGATTAAAATCATTTTCTATCCTTTGTTTAAATTTTGGCTATTTTAACCAAATTTAATTAATAATTAATCTTAATACGGCTTGCCAAACATCTTCTCGTAATGCTCGTAAAATCGCTTGTAGTAGGGGTTGGAGTAGCGTTTGCGCATACCGTAATTATAGCACTCGATTGTGTCTTTTATGTTTTTATTTTTGGCGTTCCAGCATTTGCGCAGGATTTTGGCGCATTTTGTGAGATTATAAACGGGATTGAAGATATAATCAATCTCGCTTTTGTCGAAATTTACGGCGTTTAGCTGCCCAAGTCCCACATCGATAGGAAAGCCGTCTTCGTAGAGTTCTTTTGCGATTTGGATTGCGTAGGCTTCGTTTATGGGGTGAATCGCCACGACCCATTTGGAGCGATTTAGGCTGTAATTACTCGTGCGAATTCGCGCATTTGGACTGCTTAGGGTGGCGAAATAATCGGCGTTTGCTTTATTTGTAAGAAATGAAATCGCAAAGGGGTTAAAATCGCTTTCGATTTTTACGATTGTGTATAAAATTTCGGGTTTGACGCCCTCATTTGTGGCGACATACGCGATGGAATTTGTAATATCTGCGTGCGAATACCCAAACAATCGTAATGAAAAAAATAAAATCAGTATAAAATTTCTCATAACTCTTTCTTATTAAATTTAGCTTTGCGTGAGTATAGCAAAAAATTCGATTTTTTCTCCAATTTAAGCGAAATTTAATATCAATCGATATATAATCACACTTCATTTTTAATAAATGGTCGCTTAGCTCAGTTGGTAGAGCGCCACCCTTACAAGGTGGATGTCATAAGTTCGAGTCTTATAGCGACCACCACTTGTGCGATGGTAGTTCAGCTGGTTAGAATGCCGCCCTGTCACGGCGGAGGTCGTGGGTTCGAGCCCCATCCATCGCGCCACTTACTTTACAATCCGTGTCTTGCTAGCTCAGTCGGTAGAGCATCTCACTTTTAATGAGGGGGCCGTTGGTTCGAATCCAACGCAGGACACCACCTTTTTTCTACATAATTTTTAATCATTAAAATCTTTGGCTTAAAACCTATATAAATTTTATTTTTCTTTTGATATAATCGCCAGATTTCAATTTTTGGGTATTTTATGAAAAATTTCTTTTTGCTAATTTTCTTTTTTTCGTTTGCAAACTCGCAAGAGCTACTAAATGGCTACATAGAGGCTGAATTTACCTATATTTCGCCGTATAATTCTGGGATTTTAGATGAAATTTATGTGCAAAAAGGGCAAGAAATTTCGCCAGAAGATAAACTTTTTTGCGTAGATAAGGGTCTTGGCGAAGCAAATATCAAAATCGCCCAAAACGAGGTAAATAAGGCAAAATCAAACTACGAAAATTTAATCAAAGGCAAAAGACAAAGCGAAATCTCTGCCCTAAATGCGCAGTTAAATTCCGCTAAAATCGCACTCGAAAACGCACAAAAAGAGTTTTTTAGAGCGCAAAAACTTTTCAAATCAAACACCATAAGCAAATCCGAATTCGACCAAAAATCTGCGAATTTCGACACTGCAAAAGCCAAAGTCGCGGAAATCGAGGCAGTGTTACAAACAGCTAACCTTGGCGCAAGGGACGATGAAATCGAAATTGCAAAAACAAATATCGCCATTGCTGAGCAAAATTTAGAAAAAACAAAATTAATCTTTGCCAAAAACACAGCCATCTCGCAACACAGCGGTCAAATTTACGATATTTATTTCAAAAAAGGCGAATTTGTCGGCGCAAATAGCCCGGTTTTATCGATTTTAGAACCGCAAAATATCAAGGTCAGATTTTTTGTGCCACAAAAAATCCTTGCGAAGCTCAAAATCGGCGATGAAATCGGAGTTTCGTGCGACGGCTGCGAGGGCGAAAAACCAGCCGTAATCTCGTATATCTCGCCAAGCGCCGAATTTACTCCGCCCGTGATTTATAGCGTCGCAAGCAGAGAAAAAATGGTCTTTATGCTCGAAGCCACCTTTGCCCCAAACACCGAATTTAAGCCGGGTTTGGGCGTTAGCGTGAGAATAAAATGAGCGAATTTGCAATCGATGTTAGCGAGCTAAGAAAAAGTTTCGGTGGCAAAGAGGTCATAAAAAATATCTCGCTTCAAGTCCCGCGTGGCAAAATTTACGGATTTTTAGGCCCCAACGGCAGTGGCAAAACCACGACAATCAGGCTAATTTGCGGACTTTTGACCCCAGATAGCGCAAAAGGTCAGGTTTTAGGATACGATGTTTTGACCCAAAGCGATAAAATCCGCGAAAAAGTCGGCTACATGACCCAAAAATTCAGCTTTTGGGAAGATTTGACGATAAGGGAAAATTTAGAATTCGTAGCCCAAATTTATCAAATCCCAAATTCAAAAACAATCATCGACGAAACACTTGCAAACTTGGGCCTTATAGATAGACAAAATCAGCTAAGCAGGGGACTTTCTGGCGGTTGGAAACAAAGACTTGCGCTTAGTGCTTGCATACTGCACAAGCCTGAAATTTTGTTGCTTGATGAGCCCACAGCAGGCGTCGATCCAAAGGCTAGGCGCGAGTTTTGGGACGAGCTTGGCAGGCTCAGGGACGAGGGAATTACCACGCTTGTGAGCACGCACTATATGGACGAGGCTGAGCGTTGCGATGAGTTAGTCTATATCGCAAACGGCAAAATCGTCGTCAAAGGCACGCCAAAAAGCGTCGCTAGGCAAACTGGGCTTTTTTCGTTTATACTTGGCGGAATAAATTTGGCAAATTTGGCGCAAATTTTGCAAAACATGGACGAAATCACCACAACAGCGATGTTTGGAGAGAGTTTGCGAATTTGTGGCGAAGATGAGCAAAGGCTAGAAAAAATCCTGCAAACCTATAAATTTAAGCACGAACTTTCGTGGCAAAAAAGCGAGGTTTTGCTAGAAGATGCCTTCGTGTATTACCTAAAAAAGGCGCTTAAATGAGGCTAGCGCGCATAAAAGCCCTCGTCAAAAAAGAGCTAATCCAGCTAAGACGCGATAAAACCACATTTGGCATGGTCGTGGCGATCCCGATAATTTGGCTTTTGATGTTTGGTTACGCCATAAATATGGACCCCAAAAACCTGCCCATGGCGCTTAATTGCAGGGACAATTCGCCGCTTAGCAGAAGCATTGTAAGTGGGCTTGAAAATTCGGGCTATTTTAGGATAGTCGCCGAAATCTCAGATGACAAAACTGGCGAAAAGCTCCTAAAACAAGGAAAAGTTTTGTTCGTGCTAAATATAGGCGAAAATTTTACCAAGGGTATAATCCGCGCTGAAAATCCTAAAATTTTGCTTCAAGCAGACGCTAGCGATCCAGTGGCTGTATCGTCGGCTATAAGCGCGATTTCTGGGGTCAGTCAAAGCGTGATAAATAAAGAATTTAAAGGAAATCTGGCTCATCTGCGCACCAAAAATCCGCCATTTGAAATTCTGCTTCACCGAAATTTCAACCCAGAGGGATTTACGAGATACAACATAATCCCTGGGCTAATCGGCATGGTTTTGATTTTTACCGGCGTTATGATGACGGCACTATCGCTGACGAGGGAGCGCGAGCTAGGCACGATGGAAAATCTGCTCTCCATGCCAGTAACCCCGCTCGAAGTGATGATTGGCAAAATCACGCCGTTTGTTTTCATCGGCATTGTGCAAACCTCTCTCATAATCATAATGGCGAAATTTCTCTTTGAAGTGCCTATTTTAGGCTCTTTGGCACTGCTTTTTTTCTGTTCGTTTATTTTCATTGTTTGCAATTTGGCATTAGGATTTTTGATATCGACAATCGCCAAAAACCAGACCCAAGCCCTGCAAATGTCGGTTTTCGTAATGCTTCCATCAATGCTATTAAGCGGGTTTATGTTCCCATTTTTAGGCATGCCAAGCTGGGCGCAGTTTTTGGGACAGTGTTTCCCGCTGACATATTTTTTGCGAATTTGTCGCGCGATAATGCTAAAAAACGCGCAATTTGCCGATGTTTTGCCAAACCTTGCCCCGCTTTGCCTAATCGTGCTTGTAATCACCGCCCTGACGCTAAAAGCCTACAAAAACACATTGGACTGAGAAATTTAAGCATTTTTTGATAAAATATATCGTTATTGAAATTTAAAAAATCCCGTAAAAAGGATATTTATGCAAAATAAAATCGCAAATACGCTATTTATTCCGTTGATTGCAAGAATTCATGCAAGTAAAAATTTCAAGCAGTATTTTTACGATGAGACGGCGATGAAATTTGAAGATAAAATCCCGCAAAAATTCCTAAAAATTTCATCTGAATACGAGTCTTTGGCTTCTGCTGCAAGATACTATGAAACCGACATTATGATAAAGGATTTCATTGCCACACACAGCGTTTGCAATGTCGTAAATTTGGGCTGTGGCTTGGAGACTTTGGCGTTTCGTTTCGGTAAAAATGGGGCGAAATTTTACGGCGTTGATTTGGCAGAAGTTATCGAATTTAGGCAAAATTTGCTACCGCAAAATGATAATGAAACTCTGATTTCATGTGATTTGTTTGATATGAAATGGAGCGAAAATTTAGATAAAAGCTTGCCTACGATTTTCATCGCAAACGGCGTTTTTATGTATTTTACCGAGACAAAAATATTAAATTTAATCTCAAATTTAAAAGCAAATTTTAAAAATTCCGAGCTTATTTTTGACGCTACGACAAAATTTGGCATAAAATGCGCGAATTTTTATGTCGGGCGGTTTGGCAAAGATATGGCTAAAATGCACTTTTTCGTGCAAAACAGGGACGAATTTGCTAGTAAGTGCGAGTGTGAAATTTTAAGCAAAACGCCGTTTTTCACCACTGCACGAAAAATGCTAAAAAATAAAACAAAACTCTCCACTCGCCTTACAATGGCGTTTGTGGATAAATTTGATTTGGCGTTTATTTTGAGATTAAATTTGCGAAAATAAAAAATGAGCGCGAAACGATTGCGCATAGTAAAACGAGCTTTGGTATTGCCGCAGCTTTTTGATTTACCCCATAAATTTAAGCTAAATTTCATATAATAGCAAAATTTAATTCTTGCGAAAAAGGTTAGCAAATGGACAAAGAGGCCTACATTTACACGAAATTCAAAAGCAAACTAAACGGCGATGATTGCGCTATCGTGGGCGATTTGGCGTATTGCAAGGACCTTTTTGTCGAGGGCGTGCATTTTAAGCGCGAGTGGCTTAGCATGCACGAAATCGGCGCGAAAGCCATGCTGGTAAATATCTCGGACATGATTGCCAAAAACGCTAAGCCAAAATATGCTCTAATCGGGCTTTCGCTGCCCGGGGACATCACCACCGCCCAGATTGACGAGCTGTGCGCCGGGCTAAACGAAACCGCGCAGAAATGGGGCATTGAGATTATCGGCGGGGATACGATTAGCGACGATAAAATTTCCATTAGTATCACGATGATAGGCAAGTGCAAAAAGCCGATTTTCAGAAATGGCGCGAAGTGCGGGCATTTGATCGCACACACGGGCAAGCTCGGCTATGTAGGAATTGATTTGCAAATTTTGCTAGGTGGGGGCAAAAGAAGCGAAATTTCGCCACATTCTCGCATACTCCGCCCAGAACTCAGGGCGAAATTTTTCTACAAAGCCGCCAAATACATAAGCGCGTCTATGGATATCAGCGACGGGCTTGGGCAGGATTTGGAGCGCCTTTTGCGCGCTAGCGGCGTGGGTATGAGCTGGCTTGTTAGCCCCAAAGAATATGTGCTAAACTCGGGCGAAGAGTATGAGATTTTATTCGCGTTCGAGCCAAAATTTCTTAGCAAAATTTACGAAATCGCCTCCAAAACCAAAACCCCAATTAGCGTCATTGGCAAGGCGGAGGATCGAAATTTAGACAATACTTGTGAATTTAAGGGCGAAAGGCACCATTTTAGCGAGTAAATTTGCAAATTTTTAGAAAGGTTTTTTGTGAAAAAGTTAGTTATAGTAGCTATTTTAAGCGTATTTGCTTTTGGCGAAGGCGGTTGTAAGAACAAATTTGCACAAGAAAAAATCGAAAGGTTAAAAGGAGAAGTAATGGATAATTTTACTACTTTGCGTGAAATAAAATGTGAAAACAATATTCTAACACACGATAGTATCCTTTCTGTTGATTTAGAAAAAATGGGCGAAAAAGAGAAATCAAATTTTTTATTTTTTATTGGAGAAATAGTAAAAAATAGATATTGTAATAGCGAAGATTTTGTTAATATTCGCAATGCAAATTTAACTTTTAAACGAATTATTAAAACGCAAAATTTGGATAATACTTATGAATACGAAGTTTCAAATAAGGATTGTTTGCGATAAATTTGTAATTTTGACTATTAAGTCTAAAATTCTAAATCGTGTTTTGTAAATTTTAAAAGCTACGCCCAAAATTTGCTTTTAAGTGTCATTGCGAGCCGTGCGAAAGCACGGCGTGGCAATCGCCAAAGCTTAAATTAAAAGTAGGGTAAATGGCAGAATTTTGAATTTTTGTTTCTTTTTGATAATTGCGAACCGCTAGAAATTTTTAAGTCTAATCCTTTTTTGCGGGGGCGGCGCTCAGAGTGGCGAGGCCCGCCCGCCCCCGCACCCCCACCCGGGCGACGCTTACAAGGTGGCGTGCTACGCACGCATTTATTTTACTGAATTTTGCTTCGCAAAATTCTTTGAGATTATAGTTTTGGGTAAAATTTTGAAAAAGCAAAATTTTGGACGCAGTATTTTTGGGTTGCGCTAGCGAAATTTAGCCATTACCCAAAATTTTGCCCTCTATTCGCTTCAAAATCGCCACGATAATAAAGCTAATAATACAAAGCAAAATCCAGCTAGAAATCTTGCCGAAGCTCACAATATGCCAAGTCTGAGCTTGGTTTGGATAAACCCATGCGCCAAAAAATGTAGCGATATTTTCGGCAACCCAGATAAAAAATCCGATTAGGCAAAACGCAAGCAAAAGTGGCATTGCATACTCTCTTTGGCGCGGGCGAAAATAGACTTTCGCGCGAAAATACAGCGCGCAAACAGCGATTAATAGAACATAGCGAAAATCATAACCTATGAAATGGTGGGTGAAAAAATTCGCATAAATTAGCGCGCAAAGGGCGAAACTAGCGTATGAGCGGGGCATGTTTTCTAGCCGTAAATGCAAAATTCGCCATGCCTGAATCATATAGCTTCCCACAGCCGCATACATAAATCCGCTATAAAGTGGCACGCCATAAATTTTAAACACTCCCGCCTCCGGGTAGCTCCACGAGCCGATAGCTGGGTGGGTTTTAAAAATCTCTAAGGCTAGCCCAATGGCGTGAAAAAGGCAAATCGCGCAAAGCTCGCGAAGACTTTCGAATTTAAACGCGACGAGCAAAATTTGCAAAATCAAAGCCGAAATTAGCAAAAAATCATAGCGCGCGATGAAGCCCAAATTTAGGTGTTTTGAGGCGAAAAGTAGCACAAAAAATGAGCCAGCAAAAATGCAAGCTCGGATTTGTTTTAGCCCAAAAGCCCAAAACTCGGCGATGAAAAATTTCATTTTTCGCCTATTAGATTTCGCACGACATAGCTGGCGATAAAAAGCCCAAAACTAGCCGTTACGCCCATAAAACTGCCAAGCTTTTCGCAGCGCGGAAGTTCGGAGCTAAAAACGCAAGGAAAATCGCCAGAAAATCCCGCTTTTTTGAGTTCGTAGCGAAATTTGCGTGCAAATGGGTCGGTGTGGGTTTTCCACACGGAGGCGATTTCGATTTTGGCGGGATCTAGGCGTTTGGCAGCGCCAAGAGAGCTTATGAATTTCACATTTTTTTCGTGAGCAAGCGTGGCAAGCGCGATTTTGGCGCCCACATCGTCGATTGCGTCGATTATGAAGTCAAATTCGCCTATGTCAAAACCAGCTAAAAATTCGCTATCTATTTTGGCGCAGATTGCGCGCACGCCTTCAAATTTACGCGCGAAAACTTCTGCCTTTTTCTCGCCTAAATTTTCGCTTGCAAATTGTCTGTTTTGATTGGTGATGTCAAATTCATCGCAGTCAATCACGCTCAAATTTACCACGCCACTGCGATACAGCGCCTCGATGAGCGCGCCACCTACGCCACCACAGCCACACACAAGCACGCGCGCATTTTGCAAAATTTCAAATTTCTCGCCAAAAATCCAGCGCGCTCTGGTGAAGCAATCATTTATTTCATAATCCACTCTTCAAGCCCCTTTAATTGCTCATTTGCGGTCAAATTTAACTGCACCGGCGAGAGCGTAGCGTAGCCCTTCATCAAAAGGTCTATGTCGCTGCCCGCGTTTTTTTCGCTGTCAAACTCAAAAACCGCATTGCCTAGCCAGTAATACTCTTCGCCACGCGGATTGCGATTTAGCGTGGCGTCGTGTCCGTAAAATTTCTCGCCAAGCCTCGCGCATTTTAGCCCCAAAAACTGCGACGCACTCACAGCCGGGACATTTAAATTTAAAAACTGCTTTGGCGGAAGCGGAAAACCGGTGGCAAAAATCTTTTTAACCAAATTTCGCGCTAACTTGCAAGCTAGGCTAAATCCGTATTTATCCAGCGAATCTGCGCTGTAATACTGGCTGATTGCAATCGCTGGAATTCCTTGCAAAACCCCCTCCATAGCCCCTCCGCAGGTGCCTGAGTATGTGATATCCTCGGCTATATTTGCGCCGTGATTTATGCCTGAGATTACAAGGTCGGGTTTGCGCGAATACAGGGCTTGAAGTGCGAGATACACGCAATCGCTAGGCGTAGCGTCGTCGAGTTTGTAAAAATCATCGCCGATTGCGATGAAGCGAAGCGGGCGAGTGAGAGTGAGAGAGTGCGAGCAGGCGGACTTTTGCGAGCTTGGGGCTACGATAGTGATATGCGCGATATCCCTTAGCGCGCTTGCAAGTTCCAAAAGCCCCCTAGCTTCGAAGCCATCGTCGTTTGTGATTAAAATTTCGTGCATTAAAGCCCCTTGCTTAGGCAAAAGCTCTCATCGACATCACTAGATGAGAGTGGCGAAGCTGGGTCATCGTAGAAAAATCTATGGCTAAATTTCACGCCATGTCGGAGCAAAATGCGCTTGCTAGGCGAGTTGCAAGCTTGATTTGCTAGGACGATTTGGAAGGATTTGAGATAATTTTCCTTATTTTTTGGGCTCATTTCGCCCCATTTTGAGGATAGTTCGAAGTGATAAACAGCACTTGCTCCCTCGCTCGTGACATCGACTAGCCTTGCGCCGTTAAAATCAGCCTGCGCGCCAGGGTGAGCGCGAAAACTATCGCTGATTTGCCTTGCGATACCCTCTGGGGCGTTGTTTGCGGTCATTGTCTTTGCCACTTTTATGGCACTATCTGGTTCGTCGATTTGCATTTTTTGGTAGCTCGGAGTGGAAGCGCACCCTGCCACAAATAGCGCGCAAATGGCGCAAATTAGGGATTTTTGCATAATTTTTCCTTGTGATTAAAATTTAAAAATGTTTAATTTTAGCACATTTTGATATAATTGCCAAAAATTAAAAAAGGTAAGAGTTTGAATTATTTGATTTCGTGTTTGGAACCGTCTGCAAATCTGCATTTTAGCGAGGTTTTGCGTGAAATTTTAATCCTCGATAAAAACGCTAAAATTTATGGCATTTTTGGCGAGGAATTTAGCGCGCACGGCGAGCCGTTGTATAAATCGAGCGAATTTTCGGCAATGGGATTTGTGGAGATTATTCCACTGATTTTTAAGGCAAAAAGGGCGTTAAAGCAGATGTGCGAGCTAGCAAAAAACTGCGATGTGGTGCTTTTAATCGATAGCCCAGCCTTTAACCTGCCCCTTGCAAAGGCTCTGAAAAAATCGGGCGTGAGTGCGAGGATAGTGTATTATATCCTGCCCCAAATTTGGGCGTGGAAGCGCGGTAGAGTCAAAGCTCTGCAAGAAAATTGCGATTTTTTGTGTGGAATTTGGCAGTTTGAGAGGCAGTTTTATTCTAAAATTTTGGATCTAAATTTTGAAAATTTGCCAAATTTAAGCGATAAAAGCGGTTTTTGCTTCGTAGGACACCCGCT
Source organism: Campylobacter sp. VBCF_04 NA7 (assembly GCF_027737405.1). Lineage (NCBI taxonomy): Bacteria > Pseudomonadati > Campylobacterota > Epsilonproteobacteria > Campylobacterales > Campylobacteraceae > Campylobacter > Campylobacter sp. VBCF_04 NA7. Next base: position 115,103 of record NZ_JAOVTT010000005.1, on the reverse strand, counting down.
TTTAGACGAAATCAAAGAGCGCAAAAGCTCGTATGAAAAAAACGGCCTAATCGCCTTTATGCCGGGCTCTCGCAGGGCTGAGATTTCGCGACTTATGCCAGTTTATAGGGAATTAGCCGAAAAGCTAAAAAGCGAAAATGCAAATTTAAAATTTAGCCTAGTTGTGCCACCATTTTTGGCGGATAAGGTGGAGCAAATTTACGGCGATACGCGCGGTTTTAGCATAGAAACTGATGCTATAAAAACCCTAGCAAAAAGCGAATTCGCCTTTATCTGCTCTGGGACTGCGACCCTGCAAGCTGCCCTTATTGGCACCCCTTTTGTGCTTTGCTACAAAGCCAAGGCCCTAGATGTCGCGATCGCGCGCAGGTTTGTGAAGCTAAAACATGTCGGCCTTGCAAACATAATCTTTGATTTTTGCGAAAAAGACGAGCTTCACAAAGAATTAATCCAAGAAGAAGTGAGTGTCTCAAATCTCTACGACGCATACGCCCTGCGCGATGATGAGCGCTTTGCGCGCGCTTGCGTGGAGCTTAGAGAGTATTTGGCTATGCCAAGTGCGAAAAATGTGGCGCGAATTTTAACGACAAACGCTAAATTTAAAGTATAATTAGAAAAATTTGAAAAAGGATTGCTATGAGTATCACAGAACCCATGACCTCTTATGGATACGAAAAAATCACTGCTGAGCTTAAAGAGCTCCAAAATGTAAAACTCCCGCACATTATCAAACAAATCGATATCGCGCGAGATCACGGCGATTTGAAGGAAAATGCCGAGTATCACGCGGCGCGCGAGGAACAGGCGTTTTTGCTCTCTCGCATTGCCGAGTTAAACGACATACTCTCGCGCTCTCGCATAATAGATCCCGCAAGCTACGAGCACGATAAGGTCAAATTTGGCTCTACTGTGACTTTCATGGATGTGGAAACCGAAATCGAGGAAACCTATGTCATCGTGGGGCTTATGGAGGCTGATATTTCCAAAAGACTGCTTAATATCAACACCCCGCTAGCGCGCCAGCTTTTGGGCAAGGCCGAGGGCGATGAAGTGGTGCTAAACCTGCCAAGTGGCACCAGAGATGTCGAGATTATCAGCGTTAGCTACAAACCGATTAAATTTTAAGGCGAAAATATGAAAAGAGCTGGAATCATCGGCGTAGGGGGATATACTGGGCTTGAACTAGTTAAAATTTTACTAGCACACAAAGGCTTTGAAATTTCGTATCTTGCCGCTACGAGTGAGGGCGAAATTTCTGAGATTTTCCCGCAGTTGGCTGGGATTTTGGATATGAGGGTGCAAGTTGCCGACCCAAAAACTGCCGCGCAAAGTTGCGATGTGGTGTTTTTGGCACTTCCGCACGAAAAGGCAATGGAGTTTGCGAGCGAAATTTTGAAATTTCCTAGCGTCAAGGTCGTGGATTTAAGCGCGGATTATCGCCTATCGCTTGAACTTTACGAGAAAAACTACACCAAACATTTAGACCCGCTAAATTTAGCCCACGCTGTGTATGGTTTGGCTGAGTTAAATGCCGAAAAAATCGCCTCTGCAAGGCTTGTGGCAAATCCCGGCTGCTATCCGACATGCTCGGTTCTAGCCGCCGCGCCATTTGTGAAATACATGGATAGCAAAATCGGCGTTTTTATCGACGCCAAAAGTGGTGTCAGTGGCGCAGGCAAGGGGCTAAAAGCCACTAGCCATTTCGTGAGCGTCAATGAAAACATAAATGCATACTCACCACTCACTCACCGCCACGCAGACGAGATTTGGGAGCAACTTAGCCTGATAAATGGCGCGGAATTTAGCGTATCTTTTGTGCCAAATTTGGCCCCATTTACGCGCGGAATGCTTGCAAGCGTTTTTGGCGTGCTAAAAGAGAGTATCGACGCAGAGAAAATTTTGCGCGAATTTTATGCAAATTCGCCTTTCGTGCGTGTGCGTAGTGAGCCAGTGTCTGTAAAAAATGTCGCAGGAACGCATTTTTGCGATATTTTCGTCAAAACGCAGGGGGATAAAATTTGGATAAACTCGGCAATCGACAACCTGCTAAAAGGCGCGTCAAGTCAGGCTGTGGCAAATGCGAATTTGATGTTTGGCTACGATGTGGGCGAGGGTTTGCCACGCCTAGGAAATAGCATTTAAATCGTGGAAAATTTGCAAATAAAGCCCGGAGCTATTTTTATCAGCGACGCGCACGATAACGCAAACAAGCGAAATTTCCTGAAATTTTTGCGAAATTTAAGGGGCGCGAAAACACTGCCGCCGCAAATTTTCATGCTTGGCGATATGTTTGATTTCCTCGCAAATACGACATTTGTGCGCGAATTTTACGCCGAATATATTGCCATAATCAACGAAATTTCGCAAAAATGTGAAATTTATTATTTCGAGGGAAATCACGATTTTAATTTAGAGGCTATTTTCCCGCACGCAAGGATCTTCGCAAACTGCGCCCAGCCAGCAAATTTCAGCTTTAAAGGCAGGCAAATCCAAATCTCTCACGGCGATATTTTTTTGCCAGCTTTGACAAAATTTGCGCTTTTATCACTGCGAAATAGGGCGTTTTTGAAATTTATGGATAAAATCGATTGTGCGCTAAATTTTAAAATTTCAAAAATGATTTTAAAAAGCCAAGAGAATAAAATTTTGTATAAAAAGGCTGGGAATTTCAAATCCTATATCGAGCCAAAAATCCACAACTACACCGCGCCTATCGTAATCGAAGGGCATTATCACCAAGATGAAATTTTAGAATTTGAGGGTGTGAAATATATAAATTTAAACTCATTTGCAGTAAGCGAGAAAATTTACGAGGTGCAAAATAGCCAAAATTTTGAGCTCTTTTCAAAAAACTTAAATTAAAACTTAGATATAATTGCTTTTTTTTATAAAGGAAATTTAATGATAAAACTTTGTGTGTTTGATTTCGATTCTACGCTTATGGACGGGGAGACGATAACGAATTTTGCCAAAAGTGTAGGCAAGGAAAAAGAGGTTAAAGAGATTACAAAGCGCGCAATGGCGGGCGAGATTGATTTTTTCGAGAGTTTGCAAGAGCGGGCTATGTTTTTAAAGGGTATGAAATTTTCGGATATGCAAAAAATTGCTCAAAATTTACCATTTGTTCCCGGCGCAAAAGAGCTTATAAGCTATCTCAAAGCCAAGGGAATTACCGTCGTGGTGTTTAGTGGCGGATTTCATGTGGCGACAGACTGGGCAAAAGAGGTGCTAGGATTTGATGCGAGTTTTGCCAATATCTTGCACCGAAAAGACGGCGTTTTAACCGGTCATGTGGGCGGAGAGATGATGTTTGGCTACTCAAAAGGCGTGGTCTTGCAACAGCTCAAAGCGATTTTGCATTTAAGCGCAGATGAGGTTATGTGCGTGGGAGACGGGGCAAACGATGTGGCGATGTTTAGAGAAGCGGGGCTAAGAATCGCGTTTTGCGCCAATGAAATTCTAAAAAAAGAGGCAACTCATTGCGTGGATAAAAAAGATTTAAGGGAGATAATGCAGTATGTATAACGACGATATCAAATTTAGCTTGTGGTGCGATTTTATCGAGCGCGATTTTATTGCAAAGGAATTTGGCGAATTTCTCGCAAAAGGCACATTTAACGGCGCGACCTCAAATCCCTCTATTTTCAAAAACGCCATTACTACCTCCCAAGCTTACGGCGCGCAAAAGGCGAAATTTGCGCACAAAAACACAAAAAAGCTTTATGAAATTTTAGCTATAACTGATATCAAAAACGCCGCAAACGCGCTTTTGGCAAACTACGCTAAGGGCGATGACGGCTTTATTAGTATCGAAGTAGATCCTAGTATCTCAGATGATGCGGAGGCTATGATAAAAGAGGGCAAAAGGCTGTTCGCGCAAATTGCCATGCCAAATGTAATGATAAAAGTCCCAGCGACCCAGGCTGGATACGAGACGATGAGAGCTTTGACGAGGCGGGGCATAAATGTAAATGCGACCTTGATTTTCTCGCCAGAGCAAACCGCAAAATGCCTAGAAGCGATTAAAGAGGGTACAAGCGAGTTCGCGGCTAAATTTGAAGGCGCAAAACTTCCGCAATCTGTGATTAGCATTTTTGTTAGCCGTTTTGATAGAGCCCTTGATGAGGATATGAAAAAAGCTGGCTTAGAGCCTGCAAAAATCGGCATTATGAACGCTACGAAATGCTATAATATCATCGCCAAAGAAAATTTGCCGTTTGTTAGGGCGCTTTTTGCTAGCACGGGGGTAAAAGGTAGCGAAATCCCTGCGGATTATTATATAAAAGAGCTTTTGTATCCGCTTAGCGTAAATACTGCCCCGCTTGATACAATCAAGGCTTTCATAGGGGCAAAATGTGAGCCAAAAACTCCATTTAGCGATGAGGAAATTGATAAATTTTTCGCTGATGTCGCGCAAAAGGCTGGCATTGATATGGATAAAATTTACAAAAAGCTTTTAAAAGATGGCTTAGTGGCTTTTGAACAAGCATTTGATGAGATTGTGACAACACTTGAAAAGGAGAAATAATGGCTGACGCAATTGATTATTCACAATATCAAGTCGATGTAAGCACGCTAGATTTTAAGCAACGCGATAGACTTGATAAATTTTTGAATTTTTTGGTTCAAAACGGCGGTAGCGACTTGCACTTAAAAGCAGGTTCTGTGGTGCGTGGTAGGATTAATGGTGAGCTTGTAAAATTTACAAAAGATCCTTATCTTAAAGAGGATATGATGACTTTGGCAAAAGAGCTTTTAAAAACTCGTTTCCCAGAGATGATTAAAAACAAAAGTGTGGATTTTACATACAAATTAAACGACGAATACCGCTTTCGTGTAAATATCTTTTTTCAAATTGACGGCGTAAGTGCGGTATTTAGAACGATTCCAGTTAAAATTCCTACAATTGATGAGCTTGGACTTCCAAAAAGTATCAAAGAGATCTGCGATACTGCTATGCGCGGCGTCGTGCTTCTAACTGGTCCAACAGGTAGCGGTAAAACAACCACAATCGCTTCTATGCTAAATCGCATAAACCACGCTAGAACGAGCCATATCGTTACGATTGAAGATCCAGTTGAGTTCGTTTTCAAAGATGATAAATGTATCATCAACCAACGCGCTATCGGCGAGGACTGCAACACTTTCGCTGATTCGCTTCGTGCGGCACTGCGCGAGGACCCTGATGTTATCTTCGTGGGCGAGATGCGCGACCTTGTTACGATTGAGACTGCATTGCATGCCGCTGAGACTGGTCACCTTGTCTTTTCTACCGTGCATACAATCGACGCCAAAGAGACAATCAACCGTATCGTTGCGATGTTTGAACAAGCAGAGCAAGAGCGTATCCGTATGACACTAGCTAGCGTTATCGAGGCTGTAATCTCACAACGCCTTGCACGCACAATTGATGGAAAACGCGTGGCGGTAGTTGAAATTTTGCGTAAAAATACCCGTATTAGAGATATGATTTTAGAAGGACGCGACTCCGAAATTCCAGACGCAATCGCTGATGGACGCAACACCTATGGTATGCAAACCTTCGATCAACACCTACTTGATCTGTATGTCCAAGAGGTGATTACGAGAGATGAAGCCCTTGATAAGGCCTCTAAACGCAACGACTTAGAGCTAAAAATGAAAAACGCAGACCTAGCGAAAAAACGCGGTATTATGCTCGCAAACGGCGAGGATATCCCAGATCAACTCGCAGAAGAGGTCGTTCAACTCCAAGATATTCGTCGTTAAATTTACGCTAGCAAGAATTTCTTGCTAGCACCCTTTTATAAAGCTATATTAAAGTTAAATTTTAGTAAAATCAGCCCCTATTTTTTTTAAAGGAAAACTCATGTTAGAAGGTATCGTTAGAGATAGTATCGGTAAAAAGGCTTCTAAGTCTTTAAAACGAGATGGTTATCTAATCGCTAATATTTATGCGAAAGGATTAAAAAATATAAATGCTGCGTTTAAAACAAACGATTTTATCAAAGCAGTTCGCAGCAAAAATACTTTGCCTTTCGAGGTAAAAGTGGGCGATAGCACATACAAAGTAGTAGTGCAAGAATACCAAAAACACCCTGTAACAAACGCCCTAACTCATGTTGATTTACGCGTAGTAGATGATAATGTAGTTAGCAAATATCTTGTTCCAGTTTATACAACAGGTGTCGCAAAAGGTCTAAAAAACAAAGGTGTTTTAGTTCAATCAAAACGCCGCTTAGCTGTAAAATGCGCTGGTAAAGATCTACCAGATAGCTTTACGCTAGATGTTACAGAGCTAGATTTGGGCGATTTTATCCTAGTTCGCGATATCCCTGTAAAAGATGGCGTAAGCATTATCATGGATGGCTCTGTTGCAGTTGTCGGAGTAACTTCGGCTAAATAGGTGAGCTATGATACTGCTCGTCGGACTTGGTAATCCAGGGGAGAAGTATTCTCACACTAGGCATAATGTAGGATTTATGCTAATCGACGCTCTGCTAAGCAATGGCGGTTTTAGCGATGTTAGCGGAGCGAAATTCCAGGGTGAGCTTTATAAAAAAGGCTCACTTCTACTTCTTAAACCTCAAACTTTTATGAATTTAAGCGGAAATTCTGTTAAAGCAGTCTGCGATTTTTACAAACCTGATAGAGTTATCGTAATCCACGATGATATTGATTTAGCACTTGGTGCGATTAAATTTAAGCTTGGCGGAAGCGCTGGCGGACATAACGGGCTTAAATCAATCGACAATCTGATTGGAACCAAGTATGAAAGAGTGCGTATCGGCGTGGGCAAAAAGCCAGAAGGCTGGGACGCTGCAAATTTTGTTTTGGCTAAATTTGGGGACGATGATAGGGAAAAACTAAGCCAAATTTTAGAGTATGCCAAAAAGGCTGTAAATGAGCTAATTCACAGCGATATAGATGAAATTTCGCAAAAATTCACGATAAAAAAGGTTGCGCAATGAAGCTATATGCCAAATATGTAAGCCTTGTTTATCTTAAATATTTTTTTATTTTATTTGTAGCTTTGGACTTTTTTTATGTGGGAATCGATGTCTTAACCAATCTCAAAGACTTCCCGCAAAGCGCCAACACAGGGCTTTTATATGTGGCACTAACAGCTGGCGTGGCGATTACTTATATTTTGCCATTAAGCCTGATTTTTGCGCTGATTATAATGATTTTTAACATGATTCGAAGTAGCGAGCTTATCAGCTTTTACGCCCTTGGCGTGAGCAAAAACGCTCTGATAATTCCGCCGTTTTTGATATCGCTTTTTATCACGCTAGGATATATTTATCTAAATACCACCCCTTTTGCCTATGCTTTGAAATTTCAAAAGAATTTGACGGATTTTACCCCAGTAGGGCCTGAGATGTTTCTCAAATACGAGGGCAAATATGTCTATATCAACGGACTTCACCAAAACCACGCTGATGAGATGATAGCTTTTGATATCAACGCTAGCGAGTTGCAAAGCAGAATTTGGGCTAAAAACGGCGAATATAGCGCGAAAGAGTGGAAATTTAGGGAGGGCGAAAAAACCCAAATTCCTACAAATTTAAGCCTTGGCGAGGCTGGGTTGAAAAAGGAAAGTATCCAAAACGAAGCCATGCTAAGAGGCTTTAACCCAAGCTCGATCGAAAGCGTGTATGATACGAGCAATGTATATTCGATCAAAGACGCGATTCGCTCTATCAAAACCTTCGCAAACCAAGGCGTCAATGTAAATTCAATCAAGGCAAATTTATACAATATGATATTTTTCCCGCTTTTTGCGCCGATTATGATTTTAATCCTTTATTATTATTTTCCGATTACTGGCAGGTTTTTTAACCTAGCTCTTATGAGTTTTGGGTTTTTTATCATTACTCTTTGTGCGTGGGGGCTGTTTTTCGTGCTGATTCGCTTCTCGCTTAATGGCGTGATACTCCCAGAATTAGGCATTATCGTGCCGATTTTGCTACTTTTAGTATTTGCGATTTGGCTGGTTTTTAAGCATCGTTAAGTCCGAATTTGCTAAAATGCGCAAAATTTTTTACCGAAAGAAAATATATGAATTACAAAAATTTAGTCTCAAAATACGGCTCTCCGCTTTATGTTTATGATTTCGACGAGATTACGAAAAATTATGAATTATTAAAAGGTGCATTTGCAGCGCGCAAATCGCTAGTTTGCTTCGCTATTAAGGCAAACTCGAATTTAAGCATTTTGCAACACTTAGTAAGGCTAGGAAGCGGGTTTGATTGCGTTAGTATCGGCGAGGTCAGACGCGCGCTACTAGCTGGGGCAAATTCGTATAAAATCATATATTCAGGCGTGGGCAAGCAAGATTATGAGCTAGAAGAGGCGTTAAAAAGCGAAATTTTATATATAAATTTAGAGAGCGAAGCCGAAATGTATCGCTTAGAAAAAATCGCGCAAAATTTGGGCAAAACCGCTAGGATTAGTATCCGCGTAAATCCAAATGTCGATGCTAAAACCCACCCATACATTTCTACTGGACTTAACGAAAACAAATTTGGAGTTAGCATTGATAATGCGCGCGCTATGTATCTTTACGCTAAAAAGTCTGAATTTTTAAATCCAGTTGGGATCCACTTTCACATAGGCTCGCAGCTAACTGACATTTCGCCGATCCATGACGCAGCGAAAATCGTCAGCGATCTTTTGCGCGAACTGCTTGCAGCGCAGATTGAGATTAAATTTTTCGATATCGGCGGAGGGATTGGAATCCGCTATAAAGACGAAAAACAGGTTAGTTTGTATGATTATGCGCAAGGAATTTTGGCTGTTTTAAGTGGCTTAGATGTGACGATTACATGCGAGCCTGGCAGGTTTATCGTAGGAAATGCGGGCGAGTTTATCACTAGCGTTTTATACGAGAAATACAACGGCGCCAAACGCTTTGTCATCACAGACGGAGCTATGAACGATCTAATCCGCCCGAGCCTGTATCAAGCCTATCACGAGGTCGTAGCGGTGCAAAAAGAGGGCGAAAGCTCGCTTTGTGATATCGTAGGGCCGATTTGCGAGAGTGGCGATTTTTTAGCCAAAAATGTAAATTTGCCAAATTTAGACCACGGCGATATTTTGGTGATAAAAAGCGCAGGAGCGTATGGGTTTAGCATGTCTAGCAACTACAACACGCGCCCGCGTCCAGCTGAGGTGGCTATTAGCGAGGGCAAGGATCGTTTAATCAGAGCCAGAGAGAGTTTCGAAGATCTCGTTGCAAACGAAAAAAAATATATGGAAGAGTGATGAAAAGCATAGAAGATTTACGCGTAGGGATTGATAAAATCGACGATGAGATTATTCGTTTGATTGATTTGCGTATGGATTATGTTAAAAAAATCGGCGAATTAAAGCAGACCACAGGAAGCGCCGTGTATCGCCCAGAAAGGGAGCGTGCGATAATTTCTAGGCTTGATGGCGTCAAACTTAAAAATTTAAATAAAGAGGCCATTGAGGCAATATTTTTTGAAATTTTCTCAGTTTCTAGAAATTTAGAAAAACCGCAAGTCGTAGCGTTTTTAGGGCCTTTTGGCACATATACTCACCAAGCAGCCAAGGCCAGATTTGGCGCGATTAGCACCTATGAGCCACTCTCAAACATCGAGGCAGTGTTTAAATCCCTAATCACCAAAGAGGCCAAATACGGCGTCGTGCCCATAGAAAACAACACCGAAGGCGCAGTCGGCGTGACGCTGGATTGTTTGCGCAAATACCAAGAGGTCAAAATCGTAGCCGAAATTTATATGGATATCCACCACTCTTTGGTTACAAACTGCACGCAAACAGCCGAGATTACGCAGATTTTTTCTCACCCGCAAGCCTATAATCAATGCTTGAAATTCTTAGACGATCACGGACTTAGCGGGGTTAAATTTACAGCCACCAAATCCACTGCCAAAGCCGCGCAGGCAACGCTTGAAACCCCAAATTCAGCAGCGATTTGCTCTAAAATCGCAGCCGAGCTGTATGGCGTGCCTGTAATGTATGAAAAAATCGAAGATAATGCAAACAATCGCACGAGATTTTTCGTGCTAAGCGACTTCAAAAACCAAAGAAGTGATCGCAACAAAACCAGCATTTTGGCTAAAACTGATGATAAACCGGGCGGTTTAGTGGAGTTACTTCAAATGTTTCGCAACGAGGGGATAAATTTGACCAAATTAGAGAGTCGCCCGATTAAATCGCATGATTTCAAAAGCGTATTTTATATCGATTTTGAGGGGCATATCGACGATGAGGGCGTGATTAGAGTGCTAGAAAATGCCACTCGCCACGCCCATGAAATAACTTGGCTTGGAAGCTATTTAAATGGAGATGAATAATGAAATTTAACAAATTTTTGGACGATTTGAGTAATTACGAGGCTGGAAAGCCAATCGAGCTAGTGGTGCGCGAATTTGGCGTGAAGAAAAAAGATGTGCTAAAACTAGCTAGCAACGAAAATCCATTTGGATCTAGCAAAAAAGCGCAAAAAGCCATTAAAAAATGCGCCGCCTCCGCTCATCTCTACCCTGATGATAGTATGTTTGAACTAAAAGACGCGCTAGCGGCGAAATTTGGCGTAAAAAGCGAAAATATCATAATCGGCGCAGGTAGCGATCAAATCATCGAATTTGCCCTTCACAGCGTTCTTAGCAAGGGTTTTGCGATACTTCAAGCAGGGGTAAGCTTTGCGATGTATGGCATTTACGCAAGGCACTGCGAGGGCAAAATTTATAAAACCAAAGAAATTTCGCACGATTTAGAGGCGCTAAAATCGCTTTACGAGGCGCATAAAAACGAGATAAAAGCGATATTTTTGTGTATGCCAAACAACCCTCTTGGCGAGTGTTTGGACGCTGAGAAAATTTACGAATTTATCGCTAGCGTGGATAAGGACACCCTCGTCATCATCGATGCGGCGTATAATGAGTTTGCCACATTTAAGGACAAAAACAAGCACTTAGATCCTAAATTTATAAGCGAGCATTTCACAAACGCCCTCTATCTTGGGACATTTTCTAAGGCGTATGGGCTTGGGGGTATGAGAGTGGGGTATGGAATTGGCGATAGTGGAATTATTAGTGCGCTTTATAAACTGCGCCCGCCATTTAATATCACCACACCGACCTTAGCGGCAGCGATTGCGGCACTTGGCGATGATAAATTTGTGCAAAAGACCTTGCAAAACAACTTTCAGCAGATGAAAAAATTTGAAAAATTTGCCACCAAAAACGGCATTAAATTCTTGCCAAGTTATGCAAATTTCATAACATTTATGCTAGGTGATAATCAAAACTCAACCCAAATTTGCGACGCACTTTTGCGACAAGGTATTATTTTGCGAAATTTAAAGAGTTATGGATTGAACGCGATTCGCATTACAATCGGGCTTCCGAAGCAAAATTCGCGCGTTTTTAAAGCCTTAAAAGAGTTGTTATAGTGGATATCAAAAACAAAAGCCTAACCGAACTTAGCGAGCTTTGTGAGCAAATTCGCACCAGAATCGTCGAAGTCGTGAGCCAAAACGGCGGTCATCTTAGCTCAAACATGGGCGCGGTCGAGGCGATAGTGGCTATGCATGTGGTTTTTGATAGCGCAAAAGATCCATTTATCTTCGATGTCAGCCACCAAAGCTACGCGCATAAGCTTCTAACTGGGCGTTGGGAGGAGTTTGGCTCTTTGCGTAAATTTGGCGGACTTAGCGGATATACTAAGCCTAGCGAGAGTAAGCATGATTATTTCGTAGCTGGACATGCTAGCACCTCGATTAGCCTAGCTGTGGGCGCAGCAAAGGCGATCAAACTCAAAGGCGAGGATAGGGTGCCTGTGGTGCTAGTAGGGGACGGCTCGATGAGTGGGGGCATGACTTATGAGGCGATGAACGAGCTAGGGGATTTGCATTTGCCTTGCGTAATCATACTAAATGATAACAAAATGAGCATTTCTAAGCCAATCGGCGCATTTAGCAAGTATCTTAGCCAGATGATGGCGGGCGAGACATATCAAAAATTTAAATCGCGCATTAGAGAGCTTTTATCTCACGCGCCAGAGAGTGCTACATACATGGCAAGGCGCTTTGAAAACTCGCTAAAACTCATAATTCCTGGCATGTTTTTCGAGGAGCTTGGCCTTGAATACATTGGCCCTGTTGATGGACACAACCTAGGCGATCTAATTAGCGCATTTAGGGTCGCAAAGAGTGCTAAAAAGCCAGTAATCGTGCATATCCAAACAATCAAAGGCAAAGGTTATAAAAACAGCGAAAACGACGATGGCAACTGGCATGGCGTGGGAGCTTTCGACATAAAAAGTGGCGAATTTAAGAAAAAATCGGGCGCGAAATCAGCTACAAAAATTTACCAAGAAGCCCTTTTAGAGCTAGCGCAGGCTCACTCTGATGTAGTTGGCGTAACAGCTGCTATGCCAAGCGGGACTGGGCTAGACGCACTAATTGAGCGTTTCCCTGATAGATTTTGGGATGTGGCGATTGCCGAAGAACACGCCGTAACCTCAATGGCGGCAATGGCAAAAGAGGGTTTTAGGCCATACATTACGATATATTCGACCTTCATGCAGCGCGCGGTCGATCAAGTAATCCACGATTTAGCGCTTATGGGCTTAAACGCTGTAATCGCCATGGATAGGGCTGGAATCGTGGGCGAGGACGGCGAGACGCACGAGGGTGTGTTTGATATAAGCTTGTTTAATGCTATACCAAATTTAAGTCTGTGTGCGCCGTGCGATGAGGCGAGTTTTAGGGCTTTGATGAGGTATTCACACGAGCATAAGGGGATTTTGGCGATTCGCTATCCACGCGGAAGCTTTACAATGCAAAGCTTGGAGCCAAATTTCGGGCAAATTCCTGAAATTTCGCCATTAAAATCGAGATTTATCAAAGAGTGTGAGAGTAGCCAAATCGCATTTATCGGCTATGGAGATAGCACCGGCAAGGCGTGCGAGGTAGCAAAAATCCTAAATGATAAAATGAGCGTAAATATCGTTGATTTGGTCTTTGTAAAGCCACTGGATAGAGAATTTTTACTAAATTTAGCGAAAAAAACCAAAATTTGGTTCGTATTTAGCCAAAGTATGAAAAAAGGCGGTGTGGGCGAAATACTAGGCGCGTTTTTACAAGAGGAAAATATTCAAAATGTAAAAATTATTTCTTATGAGTTTGAGGATAAGTTTTTGCCACATGGAAGCACCGCAGATGTGGAGAAATCGCTAGGTTTAGATGCGCAAAATTTCGCAAAGGTAATATCAAATACAAAAAATTATCAATTAGTATAATTTTGGTTTAATATTTTTTGCATATAATGAGTAAATTTTATCTAAGGACGACATTATGACACATGTAGATTTACTCAAAAATTGCGGGCTCAAAGCCACGCCACAACGCCTTTGTATCCTAAAAGTGCTAGACCGCCACGAGCACCCAAATATCGACTCGCTTTATGACGGGATTAAAGAGGATTACCCATCAATCTCGCTTGCTACGGTTTATAAAAATTTAAATAGATTGCTTGATGAGGGCGTGGTTGTCGAGGTAAATACTCCAAACCAAAAGCCAAGATACGATATCTACAACACCCCGCACATGCATGTCGTTTGCGAAAAATGCGGAAATGTCAGCGATATGTTTATGGGCGATATTTTTATGGACGATATGCGCACCAGCGTCGAAAAACAGCTTAAAAATTTTGTCCGCAAACTAAATATCACAGCCACAGTTGAAGACTGCGAGTTTTGTAGGTAATATAAGCTTAAATTTGCTATCATTACCCATTTTATTTTTGGAGTGGGTATGAAGACAAAGCGCAAATTTCTACTTTATGATAGGGCGATTTTATTTGCATTGCAAGATGCTGGCGTCAAACTTCGCAAAAGCGATGTTAGCTGGTTTTATACATCATTTTCGCCCGAAATTTACTATGTCTGCGAAAACAATACCTTTACGCTTCATCATAAAAAAGAAGATCTCATCCGCGAGGCTTTAAAATTTAAAATTTCCAAAGACGATTTTAACGAAGCCAAGGCCGATATGCAGGGCGAAATGGTGCAAAAATGCCGTTATGGCTTTGCGAATTCTCAGGCTGATTTTCACCTAGAAATTTATTCTGGTAGGCTATCTACGCTAATCACGCTAGTTGCGAATTTCAAAAGCGAAGAAGCTAGCAAGAAGTTTGATTTTATCAAAACATTTGGCGAACACGAATTTTTAGATATCAGCGATGATTTTCGCTACAAAACACGCTATTTAGCGCGTTTTGGTAAGCCTTGCGAAAAGCTAAATTATGGATTTGCCAAAAGCGTGTTTGAAAAATTTGACGATATGAAATTTCAAATCCCGCCATACGCCGATAGCGCGCAAAGTGCTGGCGTGATTTTTGCCAAAATTTATTCGCAAATTTTAAAATCGCACGATGAATATATGTGCGCCAAAGATGAGGAAGCGCTTCATAAATTTCGCATTGCAATGCGCAAAATGCGGGTTATGGTGAAATTTTTCGCTCCGCTTTTCGCGCCAAAAATCACTGATGAAATTTTAACTCATCTCAAAAACATCGTCGGCAAAACAAATCAAATGCGAGATATCGAAGTATTTAGCAAATTTTTGGTGCAAAACTCCGCCCCGGCGCACTTTGGAGCGCAGATGGACGCGCTTGGGCGCAGTATCAATGAGCGCACAAAAAGAGCTTTAAGCGACGCTGAATTTGATAAATTTAGGGCTAAATTTGAGGATTTTTTGAAAAATTTAGGCGGAATTTACCTTAGCCCAGAGTATGAAAAAATCGCCAAAAAATTTATCTCAAATCGCCTAAACAAGGCGTTAAAAGCCCTTAGAGGCGTGATTGGTGAATTAAACGAAAAAAGCGAAATCGCCAAATTTCACGACGCGCGAATTTATCTAAAAAAGGTCCGCTACGAGCTTGAATTTTGCGCTAGGATTTATGAGAGCGCTAGGATTAGCGAGGCTTACAAGCAGGTAAAAATCGCGCAAGAAAGCTTTGGCGCGCTCCAAGATGTGAGTATTTGGCAAAATTTCATCGCCATGTATCAAAAAGCAAGCGATAAAAACGACGAGAGTTTTAAATATCTTTTAGCTCTAAATAACGAGCTAATTGCCAAGACAAAGTCCCTAAAAAGCGAGATTTTAGACCACAAAGATGAGTTTTTAAAATCCATAAAAAAAGCAATTGCAAAAATCAAAATATACAGATAGGAAAAATCGTGGAAAAACAAGAAAAAATCATAAAAATGTTCGATGAAATCGCGCCTACTTATGACAAGGCAAACCGCGCAATCAGCCTTGGCGTGGATACTTCGTGGCGCAAAGCAGGCGTGGGAGCGGCGCTTGAATACTGCAAAAACAAAAGCGTAAAAATCGCCGATGTAGCGTGTGGAACTGGCGATATGATTAAAATTTGGGAGGAATTAGCCCCAAAACACGGCGTTTCAATCGAGCAAATCATAGGGATTGACCCAAGCGTGGGTATGCTAGGCGTAGCCAAAGAGAAATTCAAAGATCATACCTTTATCACGGCAACAGCGACGCAAACGACGCTAGAAAACGCTAGCGTGGATATCGTAAGTATCAGCTATGGCATACGAAATGTAGTGGCCTTAGATGAAGCTTTGCGCGAGTTTAATCGCGTGATAAAGCCAGGCGGCTTAGTCGTGGTGCTAGAATTTACCAAAGCCCAAAACGGCGGGTTAGTATTTAAAATGCGCGATTTTTATGTCAGCAAAATTTTGCCATTAATCGGTGGCGCGATTTCGAAAAACAAGGAAGCTTACGAGTATTTGCCAAGCTCAATCGGCAATTTCCTAGACACCGCAAGCTTCAAAGAAAAGCTCATAAATTCGGGCTTTGAGCCACTTGTGATAAAGGGATTTAGCTTCGATGTGAGCACGCTTTTTATCGCCAAAAAGGTGCGCGATGCTTAGCGTCAGCGAAGTCAATGAAAAGGCCAAAGCGCTACTAGAAACGACCTTTGCTGGTATCGAGGTCGAGGGCGAGATCTCGAAATTTAGTGAGCAAAGCATAAGCAAACACTGGTATTTTACGATAAAAGACGAAAACTCAGCCCTTAATTGCGCTATGTTTCGCTTCGCTAATCAAAAGCTAAATTTCACGCCAAAAATCGGTATGCGTGTCGTGCTAACGGGCAAACTTACGATTTATCCAGCCTCAGGCGCGTATCAAATCCAAGTAACGCAAATGCGCGAAGCTGGGGCTGGCGAGCTAGAAATGCGCTTTAATGCGCTTAAAGAAAAGCTCTTTGGCGAGGGGCTTTTCGACGCGTCGCGCAAAAAACCGCTTCCGAAATTTCCGCGCCATATCGCGCTTATTACGAGCGCAGGATCGGCTGCGTGCGCGGATATGCTTAGAGTAGCAAACGATAGATTTCCTATGCTTAAAATCGATATTTACAACTCTTTGGTGCAAGGAACTAGCGCGCCAAGCTCGATCATATCGGCACTGCGCAGGGCTGATAGCGCTGGGTATGATGCGATTATTATCGCAAGGGGCGGTGGTAGCAAAGAGGATTTGTGGTGCTTCAACGACGAAATGCTCGCTCGCGAAATTTACGCAGCGCAAACGCCGATAATTTCGGCTGTGGGGCACGAAATAGATTTTAGCATAAGCGATTTTGTCGCAGATCATCGCTCGCTCACGCCAACAGCGGCTATGGTGGATTTATTGCCCGAAATTTCCACGCTTTATCAGAATTTAGACGGCGCGGAAAATCAGCTACGAAAATTTATAAACGAAAAAATCGCAAATTTGCAAAATGAACTTAAAATGCGATATTTCGAGCTAAAAAGCAAGTCCGTGGATACCAAAATCACGCAAAATTTATTAAATTTGCAAAATTTAGAGATTAAATTTAAAAACACAATCAACGCCAAATTTGCAAATTTAACTCATCAAATCGAGCTAAAAAACGAAATTTTAAAACAAAAAGCAAGCTATTTTGAGCTTACCAAAGATTTAGTACAAATCCAAAAAGATGGCAAAAAAATCAGCCTAGAAGAGCTACAAAATGGCGATAAAATCGCGATTGTATCGCAAAATGCTAAAAAAGTGGCGCAAATATTAGATTAAATTTCAAGGAGGCAAAATGAGTAGAGTTATTAATTTCAGCGCTGGTCCTAGCACGATCCCGCTAAGCGTTTTAGAGCACGCTAAGGCCGAATTTACCGACTACAAGGGTCATGGATATTCGATTATCGAGATTTCTCACCGCACTAAAATTTTCGAGGAAGTCCTACATAGCGCAATGGCGCGCGTAAAACGCCTCTATGGCTTTGGCGAGAATTTCAAAATTTTGTTTTTGCAAGGTGGTGGCAGTTTGCAGTTCGCGCAAGTGCCTATGAATCTCATGACAAAAACAGGCTACGCCGAATACGCAAATACCGGCAACTGGACGAACAAAGCCATAAAAGAGGCGGAAATTTTAGGCATAAATCATCGCGTAATCGCAAGTAGCAAAGAGAGCAAATTTGACCATATCCCAGAGGTTAAATTCAGCGACGACGCCGATTATGGCTACATTTGCTCGAATAATACGATTTATGGCACGCAGTATAAGGCTCTACCGAAGTGCAAATGCCCGCTAGTCGTGGATAGTTCAAGCGATTTATTTTCTAGGCCTGTGGATATTTCAAGTGTGGGGCTGTTTTATGGCGGTATCCAAAAAAACGGTGGCCCAGCAGGCGTGACAATGGTGGCGATCCGCGAGGATTTGCTTGATAGGGCTGATGATACCAGCACCCCTATGATTTTGCGCTACAAAACCCAAGCAAACGCCGATTCTATGTATAATACCCCAAATACCTTTGGAATTTATATGCTTGATTTGATGTTAGAGTGGATCGAAAACGAAATCGGAGGTCTAGCCAAAATGGCTGAGCGCAACGAGCAAAAGGCCGCGATTTTATACGAGGCAATCGACGCGAGCGGCGGATTTTACGCTGGGCATGCGAGAGCGGATAGCAGGAGCTTGATGAATATTAGCTTTAATATCGCAAGCGGGGCTGAGGTTGAGGCGAAATTTATTGATGAGGCTAGCAAGGCTGGTATGATTGGGCTCAAAGGGCACCGCGTGCTAGGCGGAATCCGCGCGTCGCTGTATAATGCAATCACGGCAGAAAATGTCAAAACTCTCGTGGAGTTTATGAACGAATTCGCCCGTAAAAACGGCTAAATTTTAAAATCCAGGCTAAATTTGGCAAAGGCTAAATTTAGCCATTTTCTTCAAATTCCGCTAGCGCAAACTTCAAAATACTGAGCCGAATTATCCCTTTGTCTTTAATTTGTCATTGCAAGAGAAATGCGAAGCATTTCAGTTAAATAAAACCAGCTAAATTTAGAAAAACGCAGTTTTTCTAAATTTAGCCACTTCTAAGGTTTTACAGGGGTGGGGGTTGGTAAGGGGGAGGGTAGCGTCTCCTAAAAAGCGCACCCTCCCCCTTACAGAGAATTTCAAAATTTAGCCTAAAATTCAAAAAAATCGTTCAATGCTAAATTTAGGTTGAATTTTACTTTGAATTTCCCTAGATTGCTTCGAAAACTTCGTTTTCTCGCAATGACAGCAAATTTGGCGCAACGAATTTTAAATTCGTAGATTGCCACGCGCTTTTGGCGAAGCGTCTTAACGCTTCGCTTAGCGCTCGCAATGACAAATTGAGCAAATTCTTGCAATGACAAATCAAACGCGCGTTTGCTTACAACGACAATGAATAATGCAAAATTTCAAATTTCGCCGCGGTTAAAGATATTTCTCATCGTGCGGAAAAAATTATCGGTAAATGTATCTTTGCGTAGCGTTAGCTCCAAAATCCACTCTTTGTAAGTTTTGCCCTTGCTAGTTAAAAGCTCGTCCAAAATTTTCTTGCTAGCCTTAATCCCGCCTGTTTTTTCAGCCTCCAAAAGCTTGGCATAAATCGGCGCGATTGTCTCAATTGCAGAGCGAGGCGGAGCCTTGCGATATGCGGTATGCTCGTAAATCTCGCCACTTAGGGGATCGCGATATGGGCGAAACTCTGTCATCACCCAATAATACCGCCCGTCCTTGGCTAAATTTTTAACCAGCGCGATAAAATCGTGCCCTTGATTTATCTCGTCCCACATCATTTTAAAGGCGAGGCGTGGCATGTCTGGGTGGCGTATAATCGAGTGTGGCGAGCCTAGAAGCTCATCGGCGCTGTATCCGCAAATATAGCAAAAATAAGTGTTAGCAAAGGTGATAAAGCCCTTGGTATCGGTTTTGGATACGATGTAGCGATCTGGTTCTAGGCGAATTTCTTCGTTTTTGGGGGTTGGTTTTTTCATTTCGTCCGTTTTCCTTTTTTATAAAGCGATTATAATTTAAATTTGCTTATAAAACAAAATTTTTATCCTAGTTGCGCCTTGGGGCGAAATTTGAAAAATAATAAAGCAAAATTTGATTATAATTAGGGATTAAATTTGAGGCGATGAAATGGACGAAATATACGAAGCACTGATACAAAAATTACGAAATTTAATCGACAAAAACTCTGCCAAGGCTAGCGATTTGCGCAATGCTAGGGGGGATTTTTTCCCTAGCGAGGTCAAAATTTCCATTAAATGGGAATTTGACGGCGAATTTAGCGATGAGGTCGTAGCCGGTGGAGAAAACGCCTCAATCCATTTTGGCAAGGATAGAGCGGGGTTTGAAGCGCATGCAAGCGAGTGCATGAGCGAGGCCAAAAACAGCCAAAAACTGCATGAAATTTTACTTAGCTCGCTAAGAGAGGGCGCAAATTCGGCAATCGCAAGCGCGCAAGCACAGCAAAGGTATTATTCATTTAGTCCATTTAGCGTCTATGAGGGTTGCGAAAAATGCGCCCAAGAGGGCAAAATCGCCTGCAAAAAATGCGCAGGTTCAGGCACACAAGATTGCCCAGCATGCGAGGGTGCGGGCAAACAGCCGTGCTTTGTCTGCGCAGGCGCAGGTCAGATCCCAGCCACATACATTAAGGAGCAAAGCGACGGCTCTACCAAAATGGTCGAGGGCGTGCAAACCTGCCAAAAATGCGGTGGCGCGGGCTATGAAGAGTGTCAAAAATGCAGTGGCACAGGGAAATTGAAGTGCAAAGCCTGCGACGGGGCTGGTTGGAGCGATTGCGAAGTATGCGCTGGAAATGGCTTTTTTATCCGCACTAGAAGTGTTTGCGCAAATGCAAGTGCAAGCGCTAGAATCGGACTGCGCCAAATCGCTTATAATGATGAATTTTTGGCGTATTTGTGCGCGCAAAATTTAGAATTTATTTCCAGCAAAATCGCCTTTACCCAAAGCGGGGAAGAGCTTAGCGAAAGTGCGTGCGAGGCCGAATATATCGGCAAATGCAAGGTGGTCGAGCTAAGGTTTGAAATTTTTGATAAAAATTATGTTATGGTGGGCTTTGGCGATCCGCTTAGTATCTTTATAAAGCCTAAAATTTTCGATGATTTGTTCGCTGATGACGCCATAAATTTGGTCAAAATTCAATCCCAAGGCGGTATGAGTGCGCGTCAGGCTTATGGATTTTTCGAGAAATACTCTGCCCAGCCCGTGCTTGATAGCGCGATGAAAAAAATCGCTAGCGCGCCAAATCCTAGCGAGGACGAGGCTGTAAATATCGTAAAACGCTCATGTGAGGGCTTCATTGGCGATGAAATGGCGCGAAATATGAGCGCGATGATAAGGGGCTGTTTAGATAGGGTCTCGCCTACGCACTCGCGCGCTGTGTGGGGCGTGCTAGGCGCGATAGTGTGGGTGCTAGGCGCGCTTGGGGCGTGTGGATTTATGGCGGGGGCGCTAGGCAAGAGCGCGCTAGTGGGGATTTTGGGCGCGTTGTGTGTTTTTGCTCTGGCTACGAGCGTGTGCGGTGCGGTGCTGTGGGGGCTAAGTAGCGTTTGGACGCTGATAAAACAGCGCGAAATCCCAAGCGAATATCGCAGAAGTCTGCGAAATCGCCCTGCGTTTGTGAAATTTGCGAAAATTTTGGCTGTTTTTGTGCTAGCAGGGGGCGTGTATGGGGCGCTGGCGGCTAAAAACAGCGTCCCAAAAATTGCGCTTGCGGGCAAATTTGAAAATTTAGCCAGCCAGCTGTGCGCGAAATTTGGCTCGGAAAATACTGCGAGCGCGCCCGTGGCGATAAAGGACGAGGGCAATTTCACCGTCGTGATAATCCGCGACGCAAACGATAGCGCAAATATCAGTCAAAAAGAGAAAATCCTCTTTATCCAAAAGGCTGTCGGAGCCAAGCAAGACGGGATTTTCGGGCGCAAAACCCGCCAAAGCGCGCAAAAATTTATCGAGCAGAATTTAACCAGCGTAGATGAAATTTACGAGGCTGTGAAAAAGAAGCAGGATTAATATTAATTCCATTGATAATAAGTTTTTAAATCCGTTAAAAAGGCATTGCAAAAATTTTTTATCAAATTTTCGGCAATATTATTGTTTAAATTTTTAAGTGTTATAAATTTGTATGCTATGAGCGTCATAAGCTGATTTACACCAAATAGCGTAGGTTTAATTTCTTCGTAAATTTGTTGAATAAAAAATTGATTTGCCCTTCTATCGCCATAAAAAAACATAGATAAAATTTCACGCGCCTCATTGTCAATTTTGCCATAATATATCTCATAAATTTTCTCGGCGTATTTTAAAATTTTATCGGCGACTGAAATGTCAGAATTCTCGCAATTATAATCTAAAAGGGTATGAAAATTTTCTCTGAAATGTTTAACTACTTCATCTGGACGCCCTTGAAATTGATTGGGTGCGGTTCTAGCAAAAATATCAATCGCTAAATTTGAAATTTGTGTTTGGCTTAAATTTAGAGTTTCCACTTCATCTAACATTTTTAAAATCAGCTCTTTTGCTTTTTTGTCTTTGCTAAATTCTGGCGCAAATTCGATAGTTTGCGCAAATTCTTCATCGTGGAAATTTCCATAATCACGAAACATTTTATGGTCGGCAAAATTTTGATAGTTTCCGATTTGGTGTTTGTGGATAAAATTTGCCACGACAAAAAGCACAATCGGTGCCCTACAAGCAATTTTTTCTTCGCCTATTAATTCCATTATAAGAGCACTTGCAAGGCTTGCGTTTTGGTTTAGGATATTGCTTTCTTCAAGGTTGCTTTGTGCTACTCTTGGCACAACCCCGCTAGCACCAACAAAGGCTTTAAACATAAAACTTTCGCTATTTGCAACAGAAAAAATTCTAATCATATCGCGCACGAAATCAATCTCTTTTTCCCTTGTTGTCGTATTTTTTTCTATACAGCCAAGATTGTATTTCGCGCTCATAAAAATGGCATAGATTAAAAACGGCGTGATTTTACGGTCATAGTGTGAGCCTTTTAAATAACCTGTGATTAAATTTGGGATTTGCGGATTTGGGTATTTTATGACGATAGCCCCGTCGTCTATAATTCTTTTGAAATCTTGCATATCGAGATACTCTATATCGCCAAGAATTTCACGGATACTCTCAAATTTAACATAAAGCGCCATTTCATAGCACAATCTGCTCAAATACCCGTCGATGTCAAATCCGACTGAAAGAGTGCCCTTTAAATAGTGATTTTCCCAACCTTTGCCGATATAAATTTTCATATCATTTCCCCATTTTCTTTTTTATTTTTTCATAAGCAGTATTGATTTCTTGCATACGCTTTGTAGCGGCGGCTATTTCTTCATTGCTAGCATTTGCAAATCTATCCGGATGATTTTGGCTTGCTAGTTTTCGGTAGCGTTTTTTAACCTCATCAAAAGTGGCGTCTTTGCTTAGTCCTAGCACCTCGTAAGGGTCCGGCTCGTCTGCATCCTCATCACCCTCATTGCCAAAATCCTGCCTAGTTCGGTTAGAATACTCATTTCCATATATTTGCCAAAAAATTTTATATAAAACTTCTCTTTCTATATGGTCTATACCAAAGGCTTGGAAAATTTCGGCAAATAGCCGTTTTTCATCCGCGCTAAATTCTCCGTCTGCATAAACCATGTGCAAAAATAAGAAAATTATATATCTAATCTCTGTTTTGCTTGGGTTAAATTTGGCTTTGTATGATGAAGCCATAGCATATACATTTACATTGCCTGCTAATGCCTTTATGTGGATTTCCAGCAGAGCGGCTGCTTCGTCATCATCGTTTGCTACAAATTTTATAAATCCCCCTATAACACCTACTTCTTGTTTGTCTATTTTACCATCGCTTATCATTAACTTTGTCAAAATGGTGACTAAATACACAGCCTCGTGTAAGGTAAAATATCCCTTGTATTCGTCATCATCTAAGTCATCGTCTAAATCATCATCGAAATTTTGATTGTTCGAATTTGCATTATCCCAACTGCTCGAATTTTGCGAGCTGGAATTTTGCTTGTGCGAAAAATTTTCATTTTTGTTTTTCTTGCCAAAAATTTCCTCGGCACTACTGCCTGAGCTTTCGTTGTGCGAATTTGCGAAAATCATGCAAGTAACGACAAAAAGAACTATTATGCCAATAATTATTAAGGTGTTTTTTTCTTGTTCTTTTTCTTTTTCTTTTTCTTGCGCTTTTCTTTCCTCTCTGGCTCGCCTATCATTTTCGATTTGGCGTTGCTCTTCTTCGCTTTCTCTACTAATTCTTTCATTTTCTTTGCGAATTTGCTCGCTTTCTAGCTCTTTTTGGCGTCTTGCTTCGGCTAGTTCTCTTTCCTCTTTTTGCTTCTCTTTGACGCGAATTCTATCTTGCAAATTCCGTAGTTCATCACATGCTTTTTTGCTGCCAAAATCACAAGCCCCCATTAAAATAGTTTGCGCCATATAATCATCTAGCGCGTTAATTTCATAATATTTGGCTAGCAAAATACAATCTTGCGCATTTCGACTATTGCAACCTGTGCGCAAATTATCCAAAACTTTCTCGCAACCCTTAGCGTAGCCTAACTCGCAAGATTTGCGATAATTATCAAGTGCTTTTTTGTAATCTTGCCCCTTATCATTAAAATCTCCGAGCTTATAGCACGCTTCGGCATTGCCATTTTTGCAACTTGCTGAGTGGTTATCTTGGCTTGTAGTTTTTGTGTTTTGGTGCTCTTGTGCCTCTTGCTCTCGCCTTTTATTCCCTTCAATTTCATCTGCTAAATCACAACCTCTACGATACTCTAATTTGCAAGCTCTTTTAGCATAATACAGAGCAAGTTTATCGTTTTTTATTTGTGCAAATATGCCTTGATGATAAATTTCTGCGACCTTATAGCACGAACCCCAATCGTTACTATTTTGACAACCATTTATAAATATGTTAAGAAAAATATCACAAGCATTTTTTGAGCCAAGGTCGCATGCTTTGTTATAATATTCGTTCGCGATATAATAATCTTGCCTTGCACCTTTACCATTTTCATACATATGTCCAAGCATATAGCAAGCATTTGCGTTTTTTATATTGCAAGCTATGATATAATTATCCTTAGCGTCAAAAAAATCACGATTATTGTAGTAATAATTTCCGCGCCTTTCATATTCGTCACTATTAGCACCAAAACACAATGCAAAAAATATCGCCAAAAAAGCAAAAAATCGCATTAATAGCCTTTTTCTTGCAAAATTCTATAATAATCACAACCCTCTTGTGAGCGATTATCGCATGCCATGCCGTAGAATTCTTTGGCTTGTTGTGGCATATTTGAATTTAGGGCATAATTTCCTAAATTTATGCAAGAATTTGCATTGCCGCCTTTGCATTGATTGGCTAGTATATTCATTTGGTTTTGTAAATTTTGCTGTGCAAATGCGTTGCTTTGGTTTGTTTGTGTGTATGCAGGTTGGGCATATTCATCATCTAGTGCTTTGGCACAACCTAATTTATTATAGTTTTGAGTTATTAAATTTTGCGCTGTAATCAAGGCTTCATATCGTCGGCTTGGATTTTTCTGAGCAAAATCAGCTAGCCCAAAAAGTGCATTTCCTAAATTGGTCTCAACCCAGTCTAATTCACCTGTTTTACAAGACATACCAAGTTCCCTAAAAAAGCCTGGATAATCGCTTAAAAAATCTATCATTGTGTCTTTTGGAACCTCGTATTTGCGATTATTAATCCACCTAAATTCATTATCATATATAGAAAAATTTGAATTTGTTTGATAGCTCGGTGTTGGTGCGCTATAAACATTATGATTATAAACTTGTTCATTTTTATCCGCGCACCCAGCCAAAATAAAGACAGAAATTCCCATTAAAAAGATTTTAAATTTTTTCATTTTTACAAACCTTAAATTTGATTAAAATTCGCCTAATATTCTACCCCCCCCCCTGTTAAAAAGTGCTGAATTTAGGGAGTAAATTTGAAAAATAAAAAAATTTAAAATTTTGGAATTTAAAAGTAAAAAAGGCGAAATTTAGCCAAATTTCGCCCTGGATTTAGAATTATTCGATGATATTTGAGTTTTTTAGCACGACAAGGTGTTTTTTGCCGTTAAATTTCAACACCACAGCGGTGCTACTTTCGTCGATTTCTTTGACAAACTCGACGCCGATATCGCTAGGGCTTGCGCTCACGCTCTCTTTGATTTCATTTCGCAAAACGCTTTCAAAGGCTGAAATTTTATCGCTTTTAGCCTCCAAACGCTCTTTAAGCTCCGAGCTAAATGAGCTTTGCGGGGCAGTGTTTTTCGGCGCAGTATTTTGAGAAGCGCTGTTTTGTGGGAGTTCCTCGAATTCTTCTTCGAATTTTTCTTTCATTTCATCGTCGCGTGGCTCGTATTCCTCCGCCATGACTTCCTCTATTTCGTCGCTTTGGGCTAGTTCTTGCCACGATTTTTCGCTCTCTTGGGTGAAGGATATGTTTTGGGCTACTTCGTCGCTGATTTCATCGCTAAATTTCGCCTCAAACTCATCGTTTCTACGCTCACCACCTTGCGCGCCTGTATTCTCGCTCTCGTCGCTACTTTGGCGTTCTAGCACAGATGAGTTGAACTGCTCCCAAGTATCATCTATGCTTTTGCGCCCTTTAAATCCCTTAAATTTGCGCACGAGCACCATTACTGCGCCGATTAGTAGCAAAATGACAATGCTAGGCAGTATCCAGCCAAGGCCAGAATTTGAGCTTGGCTTTTCTTGCTCGGTTTCGCTTTGGCTAGGCGAAACGCTCATTTGGCTTTGGTCGAAATTTGGGTTTTTGATATTGATCGAGAGCTTTAATTTCGCGTCTTGCGAAATCGCATTTGCGATTAAATTTGCCCCTGTGGGGAAGTTGATTTCGACATTGTTGCCCTTAGGCGCGATAGTAAATCCGCGCAAAACCTTTTGGTTGGTGCGCATTTCGTTGTATTTCTCTTCGCTGCCTAGGTTTTTTAGCACTAGGCTCATAGACTGCCCGTCGATCGTGCGCGTGATATCTGGCTCATACGATGAGTCGAAAGATAGCACGATATCGACGCTGTCGTCGTTGTTGAAAATTTCGTATTGTAATAAATTTGCCCCGAGGGCGAAATTTGCAAGTAAGATTAAAAGTAGTTTTCTCATTTTTTTCTTTCTTTATTCAAATAAATTTGCGATTTGTTTTTGTAGCTCGGCTCCGCTAAATTTCGCGCACAAATTCACAATCGCAGTGCCGATTATCGCGCCGTCGGCAAAGGATTTGATTTCTGAAACATTTTCTTTGGTGCGGATTCCAAAGCCAATAGCCACTGGCAAATCGCTCATTTTATGCAGGTCGGCGACCATGTTTTTTAGCCTATCTAGCGGGGTTTGCTTCGTGCCTGTTACGCCGATCGCGCCCACGCCGTAGATAAATCCGCTCGCTCTGCTTAAAAGCCTCGTGGCTCTATGCTCGCTAGTAACGCTAATTAGCGGGATTAGGGCTAGGTTAAATTTTTGGCATAGAGCGAATACTTCCTCGTTTTCCTCAAATGGCAAATCAGGGATTATAAATCCGCTAATCCCGTACTGCGCGGATTTTTCGATGAATTTTTCCACGCCATAAGCGAAAATTAGATTGTAATACACCAAAAAAACTAGCGGTTTTTGCGTCTTTACTTCGCCTAAAATTTCAAACACCGTGTCTGTGGTAACGCCATTTTGCACGGCGCTAAAACTAGCGTTAAAAATATCTTTGCCATCGGCGATTGGGTCTGAGTATGGTATGCCGATTTCTAGCAAATCAAGCGCGCCAGCGTCTAAATTTGATAAAAATTCCTTCGTGTGCGCCACGCTTGGGTATCCTGCGACTATGTAGCCGATATTTGGCTTTTTGCCCTTAAATGCGCTTGCTATCTTATCCATAGATTGTTCCTTTTTGATAATTCATTACGGTGTTCATATCCTTATCACCGCGTCCGCTGACATTTACGATTATGGTTTTTTTCTCTTTCAAATTTGGGCAGAGTTTTTCGAGATAGGCTAGGGCGTGCGAGCTCTCAATCGCAGGGATAATGCCCTCTAAACGCGAGCAAAGTTTAAGCGCGTTTATGCACTCATCGTCTGTGACGGCGGCGTATTTGGCGCGAGCGATATCGTGCAAATGCGCGTGCTGTGGGCCCACACCCGGATAATCAAGGCCTGCTGAAATGCTATGGACCGGGTCGATCATGCCGTATTTGTTTTGTAAAACGATAGTTTTCATGCCATGGATTATGCCGGGTTTGCCCTTTGTGATAGTCGCGGCGTGATAAGGTGTATCCACGCCAAGTCCTGCTGCTTCGACACCGATTAAATTTACGCTCTCATCGTCTAAAAATGCAGTGAAAATCCCAATCGCGTTGCTTCCGCCACCCACGCAGGCGATGACGAAATCAGGCTTTATGCCAAGTTCTGCGGCTTGTGTTTTGGCTTCGTCGCCGATAATGCGCTGGAAATCGCGCACCATAGCAGGGTATGGGTGCGGTCCCACAGCCGAGCCGATGACATAAAATACGCTTTCAATCTCATTTACCCATGCTTGAATTGCCGCTGTGGTGGCCTCTTTGAGCGTTTTTAATCCGTCAGAAATGGTGACTAAATTTGCGCCAAGTAGCTTCATACGAAATGCGTTTAACTGCTGTCTAGCCGCGTCAGTCTCGCCCATATACACATCGCACTCCAAGCCCAAAAGTGCCGCAGCTGTCGCAGTCGCCACGCCGTGCTGACCTGCGCCTGTTTCTGCTATGACCTTTTTTTTGCCCATTTTTTTGGCGAGCAATGCTTGGGCTAGTGCGTTGTTGATTTTGTGTGCGCCAGTGTGGTTTAGATCCTCGCGTTTGAGATAAATCTCATGCCCGTAATGCTCGCTAAGGCGCGTAGCGTGGTAAAGCGGGCTAGGGCGACCGGCGTAGTTTTTCAGCAAATCTGCTAGCTCGTCTTGGAATTCTTTGGTTTTTGAAATTTTATTGTAAGCTTCCTCTAACTCTTCTAGCGCAAACATCGCAGTTTCTGGGACAAACTGCCCTCCAAATGCGCCAAAATATGCCTTTGCGTTCATAAGCGTCCTTCAAAAATAAAATTTGGCGATTATACAAAATTTAGCGTTAAATAGTGCTTTTGTGAAGGTTAAATTTTAAAATTTTAGGGCAAAAAAAATGCCCCGATTGCTCGGGGCAGCTGAATTTCAATCAATCAAAGATTATTTGAAATTCATATTTTTGATATCCTCATCAAGCTTTCTTAGTCTATCAGATGGATCGATAGCTGTTGGAGCTTTGTGAGTTGTGATAACCTCTGGCTCAGGGATCTCGTCTGCGTTTTGGCGTAGAGCGATTGTGATACCGTATGGAGCTAAGGCATTAACAAGTGCTGCTTGACCCTCTCTTGCGATAGTTTGGCATTGGCCTACGATTCTGCTTGCTTCTTGTGGAGCGTGGAATCCGTAGCTGTTCTCGCTAAATCCGAAGTCCCAGCGGATGTGAGCTTTTCTGTGGTAAGCTAGAACATCTTTTAGTGCCTCGCTGATAGCTGCTTTTTGAGCGTCAGCATCAAGGCCTGAGAATTGCTCGTGTTTAGCTAGCTCTTCGCGTGCTGTAACGACATCTTGGATAAATGCCATTAGGTTGTTTTCGCATTTTCTAAGCTCGAACGCATAGCGATTTTGGATAAATGAAATTCTATCTTTTAGCTCTTGCTCGCTTTGCATGTGGCAAGTTTTGCAAGCACCAGTGATGTCAGCATAAGGTGTTTGGATAGTGTGATTTGTGATTTTCTTAGCACCTTCGCGTTTGTATGGCATGTGGCAATCTACGCATGTTACACCGCTTCTAGCGTGGATACTTGTAGAGTATAGCTCTGCTTCTGGGTGTTGCATTTTGACGATTGGAGCGTCAGTTAGTTTGTGTTTGTAGTCGAATTTGAACTGACCATTTGCAGCTTTCTCATCGTAGTATTCATCGAAATTCTCGATTTTGAAAGGCTCATCTTTTTTCCATTTAGCCCATGGGAAAACTAGTGTAGAGTTCATGCCTGGATAGTATTCGACATGGCATTGCATACAAACATAGTTTCTCATCTCTACTCTTGTGCCTTTGATACCTGATTTAGGATCTGCTTCATAACCGCGCTCAACCATTGCATTTACAAATCCTGGGCGAGTTACGCGCAAACTCATATCATCTGGGTGGTGGCAATCTGCACAGGCTGAACCTAGTTGAGCGCCGCCGTGAGGATCTTCACCGTGTTTTTTAGTGATCATTTTAACAACATCGAAGTATGGGATAGAGTTCATTTTTGTCCATGCTTCTTTTTTGAATACGCCATTTTCTTTGTCATTGTCGAAATAACCCATTGGTTGGTTAAATGACTCTGGGCGAGTAGCTGGATCGTGTAATTCTTTGTAATCAGGATCGCTCATTATAGCCATGATATGACCGCTGTGGCAGTTCATACAATACCCTGGTTGGCCGTTAAATTTAGGCAATCCGTGAGAATTTAGATACTCTTTGTTATTGCGTTTAGTCTCCATTTGATCTATTTGTGAATAGTAGTGAAGTCTTGGGCGATTGTAATCTACCGCAAACGCATAGCCTTTCCAAAATACGCTAGCAGCTGGGAAGCGGCGAAGTTTTGAGTATGGTAATGAGCCGGCCCAATCAGTCTCGAAATTTATGTCTTTCATTTTCAAAGTCATATCAAGATGGCTTGGGAAATTTTTACCCCACTCTTGGATATTTGGAACAGTATCGTCGTTCTTAGTAAGCATTAGCGGATATTCTCTATCCTCATTTTTTTTACTGTTAATGTCAGCGAAAAGCGCAAGGACGCCAGCACCTGCAAGTGCCGCGATGACAAAAACGGTAGCAAAAAGTTTTTTCATTATGGTACTCCTATTTAAATTTTAATAATTATGGGCGTGTCCGGCTTGTCTATGACAAGATACGCAACTAAGGGCTTCGTTTTGGACATCTGAGCCACCTGCTTGTTTAGCGTGAATCGCTGGTTCAGCATACTCTTTATGGCACTCGATGCAGTTTTGTTGCACGATTGCTTTGCTCTTAGGGCTAGCTGAAAAAGCTACCGGGTTGTCCTTGAAAGTAAAAGCATAGCCATGGTGAAGACCGCTTTCTGCTTTCATTAGCCATTTGCCGACAAAGTCGTGTGGCAAGTGGCAATCACCACAAGTAGCGACATGCTGGTGACCACCTTTTTCCCAGCTCTCATAGACTTGGTTCATGACATGGCATTTTTTACAGGCGATTGGATCTTTGCTAAGATGCACTAGGCCGTCTGCATAGACAAATGTAAAAACACCGAAGCCAAACACTAAGCCTATCAAGGCTGAAAGAATGAGGCCGGCTACAGAAAAAGGCTTTTTCTGTGATGATTTGTTAGTAATCAAAGCACTCCTTTCATTTAAAATTTGTTAAGTTGGTATTTTAGCACGATTTAGTAAAAATTTATTGATTTAAATCAATAAATTTGCTTAAAATGTTACATAATTATAATTTATTACAAATTTTGTTTTATTTGGAATTTTAGTAGGAATTTAAAGATAAATTTTTGCAAATTTATCTTTAAATTTTGAGTTTATTCTTCGTCGCTTTCTAACTGCTCGAAGTCCATTTCTTCGATTTTATCGACCTTTGGTAGGACTAAATTTAAAACCACACCCACGATTGCTCCAAGGCCAATTCCGCTAAATTTAGCAAAACCAAAATCCAGCACCAACCCGCCGATTGAAACTACCAAGATTAGCGAGATTATGACCATGTTTCGCGGATTTGACAGATCAACTTTGGCTTTGATGAGAGATTCCATGCCCACAGAAGCGATGATTCCAAAGAGTAAAATCATAATTCCGCCGATGACAGGCACCGGGATTGTGGCGATAAATGCCCCTAACTTGCCCACAAATGCAAGCAAAATCGCAGTTATAGCTGTCCATGTCATAATGGCTGGGTTGAAGGCTTTGGTTAAGCGCACAGCGCCCGTAACTTCGCTATAAGTCGTATTTGGCGGACCACCAAAACACGCAGCCGCCGTGGTCGCTAAACCATCGCCCAAAAGCGTGCTTTTAAGTCCTGGGTTTTTTAAGAAATTTTCCTTTGTTACATTACTAATCGTCAAAATATCGCCGATATGCTCGATTGTAGGGGCTATGGCGATTGGAAGCATATATAAAATCGCGTTTAGATTAAAGCTTGGTGCGCTGAAATTTGGCACGGAAAACCACTTCGCGTTTTCAATTGGCGAGAAATCCACGACCCCGAAGCATAACGAGGCGATGTATCCTACAAAAATACCAGATAAAATCGGTATTAGCCTGATGATACCCTTGCCAAACATTATGGCGATTATCGTGGCGATTAGCGAGATAAAAGCGATGATAAGCGCGGTAGTTTGCGGGATTGCGTCGATATCCTTTGCCATAGCCATATTCACAGCTGTCGGGCTTAGGATTAGGCCGATTGCGATGATGACAGGACCCACGACGACTGGGGGTAAGAGCTTGTGTATGAAGCCGTCGCCCTTGTATCTAACCACAAAGCTAAGTGCGACATAGAGCAAACCTGCCGCCATTAATCCGCCCATTGTCGCACTCACACCCCATTGCGATACGCTGAAAGTTATCGGCGTGATAAATGCAAACGAACTAGCCAAAAATATCGGCACGACCTGCTTTCTCGTGCAAAGCTGAAAAACAAGCGTTCCAATACCAGCCGTAAATAGCGCGACATTGGTATCAAGCCCCGTCAAAATCGGCACAAGAACTAGCGCGCCAAATGCTACGAATAAAAATTGCACGCCTAAAAGCGAATCTTTTAGCCTAAAATTATATCCTTCATACCTCTCTGCCATTTTCCCTCCTTAAATCATCTAAAAATCATCAAAATTCCGATTACGCACATTAAAATCGCGCAAAAAATCTCTAAATATCGCAAATGTGTTTTAAGCAAATTTTTCAAAATCGTTCCGCCAAGCGAATACACGCTAAGAGCGATAATCTCGCTTAGACACATTACGCCGATTAAGCCGAAATTATAATAACCCAAAATTTGGTTAGTGTCGATAAATTTAGGATAAATCGCGGCGAAAAATATCCACGCTTTGGGATTTGTCGTAGAAATCACAAAGCCTTGCGCGAATAAATTTTTCTCTATTTTTTGCTCTTTTTCTTCGAATTTTCCGTTGCTTCTAAAAAGCGAAATTCCAAGGTATAAAATGTAAATTCCGCCCAAAACCTTGATTACAAAAAGTGCGCTTGGGTGCGTTA
Source organism: Campylobacter sp. VBCF_04 NA7 (assembly GCF_027737405.1). Classification (NCBI taxonomy): domain Bacteria; kingdom Pseudomonadati; phylum Campylobacterota; class Epsilonproteobacteria; order Campylobacterales; family Campylobacteraceae; genus Campylobacter; species Campylobacter sp. VBCF_04 NA7. Next base: position 82,439 of record NZ_JAOVTT010000005.1, on the reverse strand, counting down.
TAAAAAGCCCAGCAATGCCTAAAATGCAAGCAAGTGAAACGAGCGCAATGCCGATAGTTTGCGCAATCAGTGCAGGAAGCGAGCGTGCGTATCCATGCGACATGCCTAAATTTAGCGCATAAATCATATTAATGCCCGGCATTAGCGAAATCGGAAACATTGTAAGAAAAAATAAAATCATAAATTTCTATCCAAAAATTCCATACACAAAGACGACCGCTATGATTAGTGGTAGCACGAAGCGCACATACACTAGCCAAATTTTGGCTAAACCTGCGCCTTGTTTTCCGCCGTTCGTGAGCTCATGCACGGCGTCATCGCCTAGCACCCAGCCTACATAAAGGCTACACATCAAGGCTGTTAGGACAAAGAAAATATTTGCACTCACGAAGTCAAACGCGTCAAATATCGAGCGAGAGAGAATTTGCACATCGCCCAAGATATTGCTTGAAAGTATGCAAGGGATATTTCCTAGCACAAAAATAGCTAAAAGCACGATATTTGTGGATTTTATGGTGGTGAGGTTAAATTTTTCCTCGACATAATTTATCAAAACCTGATAAATCGTAAGCGATGTGGTAAGTGCTGCGATGAGCAGTATCGACAAAAACACGACGCCGATTAGATTGCCAAATGGCATATACGAAAACGCGATAGGTAGGGATTCGAACACTAGCCTCGTGCCCTTTGTAGGCTCTAAACCCACAGAAAAGAGCGCAGGAAAAATCATAAATCCCGCAAGTACCGCAATTATCGTGTTTATCACGGCTGTGAGTGTGGCGGTTTGGATTAAATTTTCTTCCTTATCCAAAAAGCTAGAAAGTGTAATCATAACGCCAAATCCCAAAGATAGGGCGAAAAATACCTGTCCTAGCACATCGATTAGAAGTTTTGGCGTGATTTTGGCAAAATCAATGCTAAGGTAAAATCCCACGCCCGCTGTCGCGCTAGGCAGGGTCAAATTCGTAACAATAACCGCGATAAAACACAAAAAAAGTGCCGGCATGAGAAATTTGACAAATTTTTCGATTCCATCTATTATGCCCTTTTTTAGGATATACCAGTTAATCGCTACAAAAATAAATGTGTAAATTCCGATCCAAAGCGGGTTGTTTTCGATATTTGCGTTGTAGAAATTTTCCGTAAATTTTGGGTCTGTTATCGGGGCGGAGAGATTGAAATTTCCATTGATTATGTTGATAATGTATGTCAGAACCCAGCCACCAAGCACCATATAATAAGCCAAAATTCCAAACGCGCCAATTAGCCCCATAATGCCTACGATTTTCCATTTTTGCGAGATTTTCTCGCCATTAAGTTTTGGCACACCAAAGGCATCGACTGAATTTTTTAGCGCCCTGCGCCCGATGACATTTTCGACCAAAATCATTGGAATTCCAAGCGCAATCATCGCTACGCAAAATACAAAAACATACGCCCCACCGCCGTTTTCGCCGACTAAATACGGGAAACGCCAGGTGCAGCCAAAGCCGATTGTTGCGCCTGCGACGGTTAGGATATAGGTGAGTTTGTTACTCCAAGTTTGACGCTCCATTAGAACTCTTCTTTTTTAAGTTTTGCTAAAAAGTCCTCGATATCGTATTTGGCGCGGTATGTATCACTCATAAGATGCACGATTATATCGCCCAAATCAACCACGCTCCAATCATCGCCTTCTTCAATCGCCAAAAACTCCTCGCCAGCTGGTTTGAGAGTGGTTTTCATCTCTTCAATCAGTGAGTATGCGTGGCGACCGGTAAAGGTCGTGGCGATGACTACAAATTTAGCTATGTATTCTTTCTCGCTCATGTCGATGATTTGGGGATTTTCGGCCTTTTTTTCGCTTAGGATATGAGCGATTTTTTCGGCTCTTTGTCTTACTTCTTGCATTTTTTTCCTTTATAAAAATTTATCACTTCATCTTTGATTTGCGCTGGAATTTCGCCTTTTAAGCTAGCGCGAAAAGATGAGGAAGAGATTTTAACATTAATATTAATTTTTGGCAAATTTACCCATTTTGTGGGGATATTAGCGCCATCTCTGGTGGCAATCACGAAGCAAACCAAATCTCGCAACTGCTCGAAATTTTGCCATTTTTCAAGTTCGGCGAGATTGTCTGCGCCGATGATGAGGTAAATTTGGCTAGGGTTAAATTTTTGCTTTAAAAATTTCACGCTTTCAATAGTTGCAACCTTGCGGTTTTGCGAGATTTCATAATCGCTAATAAGGATATTTTCGCGCTCACCCCAAAGGCTTTGACACCATTTTAGGCGTAGGCTCGGAGGGGCTGTGAATTCGGACTTAAACGGATTTATAAAAGTCGGCATAATCACTAGCAAATCGGCCAAATTTGCGCTTAGAGCCTCTTTTACTATCGCGTCGTGTCCGGCATGAGGCGGATCAAAACTCCCGCCAAAAAGTGCGATTTTCACTATTATCCTTAAAATTTTGGCGCGATTATAGCGAAAATTTTTGATTTTTCCCTTGCTATCAAACTTGCGCCAAGCCAGTGTGTATTACATTAATCAATACGAATATTTTAAAAATCTTAAAAAGTTCTAATTTTATCGAAATTAAACTAAAATTTGGCTACAATGTCGCAAATTTATTTTTGGAAAATTTAATTATGAAAAAATTTTATGCTATGGCTATACTTTTAATGGCTGATGTTTTGTGTATTTTGATATCATTTTTCATTGCTGTGAGCGTGAGAAATTTCATAGAATTCGATTTTGCTGGTAACACTCATCAGCATTATACCACCTATCTTGGTTCATTTTTTATATATGTTTTGATTATCGGCACATTAGCGTATCGTAAAATTTACACCAAACGCTATGATTTTTGGCATGAAAGTTATATAATTTTTTCGTCGTGTCTGTTTTCGCTGGTGATGATTTTTTTCTTGCTTGCGATTAACAAAAATGTCTCGCACTCGCGATTTGTGATATTTTTGGCGTTTGGGCTGTGCGCGGTTTTGATACCGATGTGTAAATTTTTTCTTAAAAAATACCTTTACCGTGTGGGAATTTGGCAAAAAAACGCTAGGGTTATCAATGGCGATAAAGAATTCCGCCGTGAAATCTTTAAAAACCACTATTTGGGCTATAAATTTACCCGTGGCGATGACTACGAGACCGTTTTTATCGCAAATAAAAATTTAAAGAGTATTGACGAGCTAAACAGGTTGGTCGAAGAAAATGTCATTAAAAACCGCGAGGTGATTTTTACTCCCGCTTTGCAAGGATATGATTTCGCTGGCGGGGAAATTTTCAGCCTTTTTAACTCTCGCACGAATTTATTTTTGCTAGAAAATTCGCTCTTAAAACCGATGAATTATTTTATGAAGGGTTTGGTTGATTATATTGTCGTGCTTTTGGCTTTACCATTTTTGGTTGTGGCTTTTTTTGTGATTTTTGTTTTAATGAAAATCGAAGAACCAAAGGGAAAAATTTTATTTTCGCAACCACGAGCAGGCAGAAATAACAGACCTTTTAATTGCTTTAAATTTCGCTCTATGAGAGAAAACGGCGATGAAATTTTGCGAGATTATTTGCAAAAAAACCCAGACGAAGTCGAATTTTTCGATAAATACCATAAATACAAAAACGATCCACGCATTACAAAAATCGGAAATTTTATGCGTAAAACTTCGCTTGATGAGCTTCCGCAACTCATAAATGTCCTAAAAGGCGATATGAGTATCGTTGGCCCTCGCCCGTTTGTGGTCGGAGAGCGAGAAAACGGAGGAATAAGCCAAGCTGATATGAAAATTTTACTCCATGTAAAACCCGGCGTCACGGGACTAGCACAGGTTATGGGTAGAGGCGATACTGATTTTAAAATTAGAGCAAAAATGGACATTTGGTATGTCAAAAACTGGACACTTTATGTCGATTTTGTAATTATTTTAAAAACTATAAAAGCAGTTTTATTCCGTGAGGGCGCAAGCTAAAATTTGGATTTCAAAATTCCAAATTTCCCCCAAATTTGCTATAATCCCCCTTTAAATTTCACATTTTACAAGGACACACATGAAAGCAATCGTAACAGTAGTCGGCAAGGACAAGGTCGGCATCGTAGCTGGCGTAGCCACCAAGCTAGCCGCACTTGGGCTTAATATCGACGATATCACGCAAACCGTTTTGGACGAGTTTTTCACAATGATGGCTGTGGTCAGTAGCGATGATAAAAAGGACTTCACGGCCCTTCGCAGTGAGCTTGAAGAGTTCGGAGCTAGTCTAAATGTCAAAATCAATATCCAAAGTTCGGCGATTTTCGACGCCATGCACAATATCTAAGGCGCGCAAATGAATATCAAGCAAGTAACCGAAACAATCTCGATGATCGAGGAGCAAAATTTCGATATCCGCACCATTACAATGGGCATTTCGCTTCTTGATTGTATCGACGCAAACCCCGAAAAAGCCTGCGAGAAAATTTACGCCAAAATCACAAAAAAAGCCGAAAATTTGGTAGCTGTTGGCGATGAAATTTCAGCCGAGCTTGGTATCCCAATCGTCAATAAACGCATCTGCGTAACGCCGATTTCGCTCATCGGTGCGGCCACGGATTTAGATGATTACACAATTTTTGCGCGCACGCTAGATGAAGCCGCGCACGCTGTGGGCGTGAATTTCATCGGCGGATTTAGCGCACTTGTGCAAAAAGGCTACCAAAAGGGCGATGAAATCCTAATCCACTCAATCCCGCGCGCCCTAGCTGGAACCGAGCGCGTCTGCGCTAGTGTAAATGTAGGCTCGACCAAAACTGGCATAAACATGTCCGCTGTGCGTGATATGGGCGAAATCATCAAACAAACCGCGAATTTAAGCAAATTTGGCTGCGCTAAGCTCGTAGTTTTCGCAAACGCCGTCGAGGACAATCCCTTTATGGCGGGCGCATTTCACGGAGTAGGCGAGGCTGATGTGGTTATAAATGTCGGTGTATCAGGTCCTGGCGTGGTCAAACGCGCCTTAGAAAAGGTGCGTGGAGAGAGCTTTGATATACTCGCTGAAACCGTCAAAAAAACAGCTTTTAAAATCACCCGCATAGGCCAGCTTGTGGGCTCAATGGCTAGCGAGAGGTTGGGCGTGAAATTTGGCATTGTGGATTTATCGCTAGCTCCGACGCCTGCTGTGGGGGATTCTGTGGCGAGAGTGCTCGAAGAAATGGGCTTGGAGCGTGTGGGCGCGCACGGCACGACGGCTGCGCTTGCACTTTTAAACGACGCGGTCAAAAAAGGCGGCGTCATGGCGTGCAACCAAGTCGGAGGCCTGTCTGGGGCATTTATACCGGTTTCTGAGGACGAGGGCATGATAGAGGCGGTCAAGGCTGGCGCGCTAAATTTAGAAAAATTAGAGGCGATGACGGCAATTTGCTCCGTGGGGCTCGATATGATTGCGATTCCGTCCGATACGCCCGCAGCCACGATTTCAGCGATGATAGCCGACGAAGCCGCAATCGGCGTGATAAACCAAAAAACTACCGCCGTGCGCATTATCCCGCTAGGCCAAAAGGGCGATATGATTGAGTTTGGCGGATTGCTAGGCTCCGCGCCTGTGATGAGTGTAAATTCGGCTTCGTCGGCTGAATTTATCGCCAGAGGCGGGCAAATACCTGCGCCGATTCATAGTTTTAGAAATTAAAATTTTAAATTTTACTTTTGGCTTAAATTTACAAATTCTCGCAGTGGCGCAAAATTTGCCATTGCGAGAATTGTGTGTTAGTAAAATTTGAGGCAATTAACGACTTTAAAATTTTCGACCTTCAAAATTGAGTTAAATTGCATTTGGGGCTTGCGAATTTTGCTCGCAAGCCCTTTTTTATTTGCGCTAAAATTTGGGTAAATTTGCGTGAAATTTATGCAAAATTTGCGCTAAATTTTGCCCAAATTTAGAGTTTTTTCATTTTCGCTATTTCATCACGCAATGCAGCCGCTTTTTCGAATTCCAGCGCAGCAGCGGCTTCTAGCATTTGTTTGCGAAGCTCTTTTATGATTTTGGCGCGTTCAGCGGCTGGCATTTTTTCTAACTTTTTCGCTTTGGTTAAAATTTCTGCGTTATCTTCGATTTTTAGGCTTTCTTCTATGTTTCTGGTTGCCGAGTGTGGCGTTATGCCGTGAGTGCGGTTGTATTCATCTTGGAATTTGCGTCTAGCCGTGGTTATATCGATAGCACTTTGCATTGAGCGGGTGATTTTTTTGCAAAACATCACAACCTGCCCGTTTATATTCCTAGCAGCCCGTCCCATAGTCTGAATAAGGCTAGTTTCCGAGCGCAAAAATCCCTCTTTGTCGGCATCAAAAATGGCAATCAAACTAACTTCGGGCAAATCTAGCCCCTCACGGAGCAAATTTATACCGATTAGCATATCAAATTCGCCTGACCTTAGCCCACGAATCAGCTCATTTCGCTCTATTGCGTCGATGTCTGAATGCATATATTTGACCTTAATACCGAGTTCAAGGTAGTATTTACTAAGCTCTTCTGCCATTTTTTTTGTTAGCACGGTTACTAAAATTCGCTCATTTCTAGCTATGACCTTTTTTGCCATGTCGTGCAGAATTTCGACTTGATTGTCGCTATCTTGGATTAAAATTTCAGGATCAAGTAGTCCCGTCGGACGCAAAATTTGCTCTACTACTTTGCCGCCACTTAAATTCACTTCGTATTCATTTGGCGTGGCTGAAACGAATAAAAATTTGCCTTTTTTGCTGATAAATTCATCAAACATCAAAGGGCGGTTATCAAGCGCGCTAGGTAGGCGAAAGCCGTATTCTACGAGTGTCTCTTTGCGACTTCGATCGCCTGCGAACATACCGCGAAACTGCGGCAAAGAAACATGGCTTTCATCGACGATGACTAGGTAGTCTTGCCCCTTGCTCTCGTAGTAATCAAACAGCGAATACGGAGTTTCTCCGGCGTTTTGCCCCGTTAAGTAGCGCGCGTAATTTTCGATCCCTTTGCAAATGCCCGTTGCACTCATCATTTCAAGGTCAAATTCGACACGCTGTTTTAGGCGCTGGGCTTCGACGAGTTTATTTTCATTTTCAAAAAATTTTAATCTCTCGCCAAGCTCTTCTTCAATGCCTTTAATCGCCGTTTTTAGGCGGTTTTCGCCGACGATAAACTGACTTGTGGGATAAAGAATAAATTTAGCCACGCTTTTTGTTTTTTTATTTTCCAAAACATCGAAATGATACATCGCTTCAAGCTCATCGCCAAAAAATTCTAGCCTTATGGCTTCGTCGTTAAAATACGCCGGATAAATGTCGATCGTATCGCCATTAGCGCGGAAATCGCCACGATCAAAAAAATTATCATTGCGTTTGTAACCCATATCGACGAGTTTGCGAAGTAAAAATTTGCTAGAAAAACTTTGCCCTAGTTCTAAATGAAGCACCATACCTTTGTATTCGGCAGGGTCGCCTAAGCCGTAGTTTGCCGAAACCGAAGCTATCGTAATAACATCGTCAAAACTAAGCAAACTAGCCGTGGCTGAGAGACGAAGGCGTTCTAACTCGTCATTTATGGAGCTATCTTTTTCGATAAAAAGGTCTTGGCGTGGAATATAGGCTTCTGGCTGATAATAATCATAATAGCTGATAAAATACTCGACATGATTTTGTGGAAAAAAGCCCTTAAATTCACTATAAAGTTGCGCTGCAAGGGATTTGTTGTGTGTCATTATGAGAGTTGGAATTTGCAAATTTGCGATGATATTTGCCATAGTAAAGGTTTTTCCGCTTCCTGTAACACCGAGCAGTGTTTGATATTTTTCGCCGTTTTTAATGCCTTGCACGATTTTTTCTATCGCGTTTTTTTGATCGTCGCTTGGGGTAAATTTTGATGATATTTTAAAATTTTGCAAATTTTTCCTTTATTTTAAAGCTAAATTTGGTTAGAATAAAAACTTTAAATTATATCTAAAAAAGGACAAATATGGAATCAATCTTTGACGAAGAAAAAAAAGTCGAGAGTTTGGGTCAAAAGGTCGAGGAGCTTATCAGAAGATACAGCGAGGCTAGGGAAGAAAACGCGAGATTGCGCGCAGAGCTAGTTAGTATCAAGGCGCAAAATGAGGCGATTAGTATGCAGCTTGGCACGCTAGAAGAGGACGCCGAGTATCGCAAACTAAGCGACGAGGAGCTTAGCAAAAAACTAGATGAAATTTTTGCAAAAGATGAATTTGACAACTAAAAATGAGAGAAATTTCAGTTAAATTTACAAGCAAATCTTTGAGTAAAGAGTATTCTATCAGCCTAGAAGATGAGTTTGCACTCAGCTTCGAGCGGGACTGGCGCGAGATCGCAAGAGATGGTTTGCATGTAGATGTGGGCGAGCTTTTGAAGGCATATATTCAAAAGAGTTATGAAAATTATATGTTTTCTAGCAAAATAGAGGCTATTTCAAAAAACATCGATGAAGGAGTGAAAAGATGAGTAAAGGCGGAGCAGGCGGTAGCGGACTAGGTAGTCTGATTTTAATCATAGTTGTGATTTTTTTCGGCGTTAAGGTTGTGTGGCCAAAAATCACATCTCTTACAGACGGACCATTGGCGGCGTCTGCTGTTACGGATTTGGATAGGTTTTTTAAGGATATCAAAAGCGATTATGACGCTAAGGGCGAATTTAGAGAGCTTAAAAACATGACGAGCGTGCGCCAGTTTAGCGACGAGGATTTAAACGCGAAAGTCGTAGTCGGCAAGCCTATCAAATACGGCGTGGGCGTCAAATCTAAGGGAAATATGGAAATGTGTGCAGATATCACGCTCAAACATGATGGAAATTTATACTTTATGGAGCTTTATCCTATAAACAAAAAAAGCAATCTTTGCAAAACTTTCCATAATTTAGAGACATTTAAAAAATATTCTCGCTTCAATGTAGGTAGAGGCTGATTAAAAAATCAGCCCTCCAAGTCCAAATTTAATCATCAACGAAAAAATAATCAAAACCCCAAGCCCAGCGAAAAATCCAGCTAGCACATCATCGCTCATTACGCCTAGGCCGCCCTTGATATCGCGATCGGCGCGCCCTATGATAGATGGCTTCCATATATCAAAAACCCTAAATAGCACAAGGGATAAAATCATCGCAAGCCACGAAAGCCCGCTAGCTTCAAAGCCAGAAATAATCTGCGCGAAATTTAGCTCATACACCTCGCCTACGCTAGCACCGATGCTCATAGCGATCCACACGCCCACGACCTCGTCGATTACGATTTCGCTATTATCGTGCGAGCCGACCTGTTTTTCGTATTCGTCGATTATTTTTAGCGAGATTACAAAAACCAGAGCAGCGCACAAAAACAGCGTCGTTCCCCCCGCAAACGCCAAAATCACAAGCCCTACAATCCAGCCTGCCACGCTTCCCCAAGTCCCAGGCGCAGGTCGCAAAAGCCCACTTCCAAAAAATGTAACAAATAACTTATTCAAATTTTCTCCTTTTAAATTTCAAATTTCAAGTTTTTAGCGCGCTGGTTTGATACAGCCTCATTAATTCTTCGTAAAATTCACTCTCGCTTCTAGGCTCGATAAGCCCGTCGTTAGGGAACAAATCATCGTAAAGGGCTTGCAAATCGGCGAAGCGATTAGGGAAAAGCTCGGCCAAAATCATCGCCGAAATCTCCTTTCGCATAAAAAGCGCAGGCGGCAAAATCCCAGCATAGAGCATGGCTTTGAGGTTGCGCGTGTGATAATGCACATGGTGGTGCGAGCCGTGCGGGCAGTTTTTCACGCTAGAAAGAACCTTGCATTTGTTGCAATACACATACTCTGGCATGAGCCAAATTTCGAAATTTTCGTAATCGCAAAAATCCAGCACAGAGTGCATATTGCCGTGGTCGAAATACCCCGCCACATGCTTGTGTTTTTGCCCAAAGACGACCTTATTTATGCCAAGATTGTGCGCTATGGCGCATTCAAGCGTAGGGTCGGAGTGGTTATTTAGCGCGCTAAAATCGTTTAAATCTATGAGCAAAACCCGCCCTTTTACAAGGAAATTTTCGCACAAAAACTCTAAGGTTTTTTTGCGCAAATTTGTGCTAAATGCGTCGCTTCTGCTCGAACCTACCAAAAAAATCACCACAAAATCAGCCTTGTCTATCATTAGGCGCAAAAGTCTTTCATGCACCCTGTGCAAGGGATCTGCCATTGTGAAAAAGGCTGAAATTTTGGGGTTTTTGAAGCTTGATTTTCGCACGAAAAATTCCGCAAACTCATCACCAATTATGCGCGAATTTAGGCTAAGCTCGCCCCTAATCGCCTCATTTCCTGGGCGTTTGTTTTCAAAAACGGAGTTTTGTTTTTCGTCGTCCGTGATTTTTTGCGATGAAATAATTTTTAATTTTCCGCAAATTTCGCCATTGCAGATTAAATTTACCTCTGCGCCAGGTCTAAATTTCCCTGCTACAAAGGCGAAATTTTTGCCGTTTTTTAGCCTATCTTCGCCCCCAAATGCTCCAAATTTCAAAAGGTGCAGGGCGCAAAGCTCGCTTTTTGAAATCTCAATGCTATTTTTTTCGCGTGATACCATATTTTTTTCTCTTTTCCCAAAGCGATTTTCGCGAAATCCCCAAAATCGAGGCGAGTTCAGAGTCGAAATACTCGCCCTGATGTGCTAAAATCGCAAATTTCAAATACTCTTCCAGGCTTAAAATTTTGTTTTTCGCGCAGTATGGAGAGAGTAAAATTTCATTTGAGTTTTCGCTAAATTCCATAGAGCAAACCTCCAAAACTAGCCGTTTTTCGGCAAAATTTGATAAAATTTGCGCTCTTTTGGCAGGCGATGTTTTATCAAATTTTTGCACGAATAAAATTTCGTTTTTTATTTTTAAGTTTTCGCAATCCTCGCCATTAGCGATTATGATTTTTGCGCCAAAATTTTGGGCGATTTGATGAGCGCATAAAAGGCGTGAAATTTCATCATAACCCTTTAAAAAAAGCGGAAATTTGAGCTTTTGCGCGTTTATTTTTGGCGTGTCGTAAATTTCTTTTAGCGCGCGCAAGAGTTCGTCGTTTCGCTCTTTTTCACGCAAAATTTGTTTAAAATACGCGTAGTGATCGAGCTTTTTGATGAGATCTTCTATCATAAACGGCTTTAAAATATAATCCGTCGCACCCGCATTTATGGGTGCTGTAACCGTGTCGTTGCTGATGTATGAGACTAGCATTATCACGATTGCGTTTTTGTGGCGCGCAATCACGCTTAGCAAATCGCCACTCCCCCACGATGATGAGAGCAAAACAGCGTCGAACTCCCCGGCGTTCAGGGCTAGTGGCAGGGTGGAAACCACGGTGCATTGGTGGTTTAGCGCGCTTAGTTTTAGGCTAAGTGAGTTTGCCAGGTAGCTTTCCTTTTCGGCGATTAAGATTTTCAAAACTAATCCTTGATAAGCAGTTTTTTCCAGTCAAAATACTTTAAATTCACACTTGCAATCACCGCAATGCCCTCGCTTCGGCCCACAAAGCCTAGTTTTTCGGTGGTGGTGGCTTTGACATTTACCTTGCGCGTGGCTAAAATTTCGCACAAAGCTTTTCGCATTTGCTCTTTATATGGGCTTAGTTTGGGCTTTTGCGCCATTATTGTAATGTCAGCATTTACGATTTCAAAGCCATAGCGGTGAATTTTATCTGTTACTTTTCGTAACAAAATTTTCGAATCAATCCCTTTGTAAGCCTCATCTGTATCAGGGAAAAGCTCGCCAATATCGCCAATCCCAGCTGCCCCACACATTGCATCAATTAGCGCGTGAATCGCCACATCGCCGTCGCTGTGAGCGATGAGCGAATACTCGCAAGGTATTTTTACGCCACAAAGCGTGATAAACGAGCCAGCTTCTAGCGCATGCACATCAAAGCCGTTTCCGCAAAAAATGTCCGAACAAACGCTAGGAAAATCAAAATTCGCTAAATCTGAAATTCGCGTGATTTTTCTAGCCGAAATTTCGCCCTTTACAAAGCCCAAAGCCCCGCCTACGCTCTTTATGGCTAAGCTATCGTCTGTGAAAATTTGCTCGCTTTGTAAGGCTTTTTTTAACAAATTTGTGCGCGAGAGTTGTGGAGTTTGGATTAGTTTGATTTCGTCGCGCGCTATCTCGCACTCGCCCAAATACGCCGTGTCATTTACGCCTAAATATGGGCTTACGCAGTCAAATTTGCCTAAATTTTCAAGTAGTGAGTTTATGAGATTTTGAGAAATACTAGCCCGCGCCACATCGCTTACTAAAACAAACTCACTTTGCACCATTTCAAGGGCGTTTTTAAGCGATTTTTGGCGCATATCGCCACCGGCTATAAATTCGAATTCATCGCAAAATGAGCGCATGTATTTTAAATCTTGCGGATTAGCTACGATTATGATTTTTGCGAAATTTGCCTTTTTTGCGAGATCTTTGGCGACATGTAGCCACAGCGGATCATCGCCTATGCGAAGCCACTGCTTTTTTACGGGGCTAGCAAAGCGCGTAGAATCCCCAGCGGCGAGTAAAACGAGTGATATTTCAGACATTTGATTTCCTAAAATTTTAAAAATGTTACGAAATTATACATATTAAATTTAAAAAATAGTGAAATTTTGGCTAAATTTTGCAAATTTTGCCAAGCGGTGTTACGAATTTAAACACGCGAAAAAGATTTAAATTTTGCTTTTTTGTAGTAAAATTCTATCAAATTTCACAAATTTTCGCACGAAAGGTCAAAAATGCAAACCCCAAATTTAAAAGACTGCGCAACCCCAACTCAACTTTTTTACGCTAAAAATGGTGTTATCACCCCACAAATGGAGACTGTCGCAAAAACGGAGTGTTTGGAAGCCGAATTTATCAGAGCGCAAATCGCACAGGGAAAACTCATAATCCCAGCCAACATAAACCACAAAAACCTAGTTCCTATGGGCATTGGCAGGGCACTAAAATGCAAAATCAACGCAAATATCGGCTCTTCTAGCCTTAGCAGTGGCATAGATGAAGAGATCGAAAAATTGCGCCTTTCGATAAAATACGGCGCTGACACCGTCATGGATCTAAGCACAGGCGGGGATTTAGACGAAATTCGTCGCGCGATTATCGCAAATTCAACCGTTCCAATTGGCACGGTGCCGATTTATCAAATTATCCACGATATTAAGGATTTAGATAATCTAACGCCGCAAATTATGCTTGATTGCATTGAAAAACAAGCCAAGCAAGGCGTTGATTATTTCACTATTCATGCAGGATTTTTGCTTAAATTTATGCCACTTGTTGCCAAACGCAAAATGGGAATCGTAAGCCGTGGCGGCTCATTAATGGCTAGTTGGATGATGAAACACCACAAAGAAAATCCGTTTTATGAAAATTTTGACGCTATTTGCGATATTTGCGCTAAATATGATGTTTCGCTTTCCTTAGGCGATAGTTTGCGACCAGGCTGCTTGTATGATGCCACAGATGAAGCTCAAATGAGCGAACTTGCCGAGCTTGGCAAACTTGCAATTAGGGCAAACGCAAAAAATGTTCAAGTTATGATAGAAGGCCCCGGTCATGTGCCGTTTAATCAGATTGAATTTAACATGAAAGAAGAGCAACGCCTTTGCAACGACGCTCCGTTTTATATACTAGGACCGCTTCCCACAGACATCGGCGCAGGGTATGATCATATCACAAGTGCGATTGGCGGGACTATGGCAGCGTTTCATGGCGCTAGTATGCTTTGCTATGTTACGCCAAAAGAGCATTTGGGTTTGCCAAACGCAAAAGATGTCAGAGATGGCATAATCGCCCATAAAATCGCAGCTCATGCAGCAGATGTCGCACTTGGCAAAAAAGGAGCGATCGAGCGAGATCACGCTATGAGCGACGCTAGATATAATTTCGACTGGAACAAGCAGTTTGAGCTAGCGCTTGACCCTGAGCGCGCGCGCGAATATCACGACGAGAGTTTGCCTGATGAGGGCTTTAAAAATGCGGAGTTTTGCTCGATGTGCGGGCCAAAATTTTGCGCGTATAAAATTTCGCGTCAAATCGCGGAGCAAAATTGCGAACATTTTCCAAAAGAGGATAAATGAATAAAACTGCCTTAATTACGGGAGCTAGTAGCGGTTTGGGGCGCGAGTTTGCGCGAATTTGTGCCGAAAACGGATATGATTTGGTTATCACAGCGCGAAATACTGACGCGCTAAACGCCCTAAAAAACGAGCTTGAAGCTAAATTTGGCGTGAGAGTTTTTGTCTTTGGGGCGGATTTATCGCAAAATACTAGCGCGGATAAAATTTGCGAATTTGTCCGTGAAAATTCCCTGAAAATCGATATTTTGATAAATAACGCAGGTTTTGGAGATCACGGCGAATTTACTAAAAGCGATCTGAAAAAACAGCTTGAAATGGTGCAGGTAAATATCGCTAGTTTGCTAAATTTAACGCACTATTTCGCAAATTTAATGATTGAGCAAGGCGGCGGAAAAATCCTAAATATCGCCTCTGCCGCCGCGCTCACAGCGGGTCCAAAAATGAGCGTGTATTACGCAAGCAAGGCATTTGTGCGAAATTTCAGCGTAGCCATAGGCGAAGAGCTTTGCGCGCAAAATATCAGCGTTACGGCATTTTGCCCAGGACCTGTGGCTACAAATTTTGGCGAGCGAGCCGGCGTAAAAAACGCCAAAATTTTCGCGCGAAGCGATGATGCAAATGCTGTGGCAAGGCGAGGGTTTGAGGCGATGATGAGTGGCAAAATGCTAGTGTATGACGGCAGGTTTATGCTTCTAGCGAACCTTTTGACCCGCATTTTCCCGCTTAAATTTTGCGCCAAAGTTACGGGCTTTTTAAACGGCTAAATTTAAAAAAAATTTCAAACTTTTTAAATATAATGCGCCTTTTATCAAATTTCAAAGAAAGAGGAAAAATGAGTAAAGACGAAATTTTAAACGCGCTTCGAGGCGTGATTTATCCGGGGTTTTCGAAATCTATCGTTGATTTTGGCTTTGTAAAAAGCGTGAGCGAGGGCGAAAATCCTGTGATAGATATCGAAATCCCAAGCCAAAAAAGCGAAATTTCAATGCAGATTAAGGCTGAAATTTTAAATTTAATCCCAACTGCGCAAATTTCGATTAAAACACCAAAACTAGCCCCCGAGCAGAGCAATTCGCGCTCTGGTAAAAATATCGCCCCACAAATCAAACATTTTGTGATGATTAGCTCAGGCAAAGGTGGTGTAGGCAAATCCACAACAACCCTAAATTTGGCGATTTCGCTAGCCAAACTTGGCAAAAAAGTAGGCGTGCTAGACGCTGATATTTATGGTCCAAACATGCCACGCATGTTAGGCGAAGAAAACACCCAAGCTAGCGTAATTGGACAGAGATTAAAGCCGATCGAAAGCCACGGAATCGAGATGATGAGTATGGGCGTGCTAATCGAGGCAGGTCAGGGGCTAATGTGGCGTGGGGCAATGATAATGAAGGCGATCGAACAGCTTCTAAAAGATGTCGCATGGAGTGATTTAGATGTGCTTTTCATAGATATGCCACCTGGAACTGGCGATGCGCAAATCACACTTGCTCAAAGCGTGCCAGTAACAGCCGGGGTGTGCGTAACCACGCCTCAAACCGTAGCCTTAGATGACGGCGCTAGGGGGCTTGATATGTTTGAGAAGCTTCATATCCCAGTGGCTGGAATCATTGAGAATATGAGTGGATTTATCTGCCCTGATAATGGCAAAGAATACGATATTTTCGGCCGTGGCGGTGCGCAAAAGCTAGCTAGTGCTTACAATACCAAAGTCATCGGCGAAATCCCAATCGAAATCGCGATTAGAGAGGGTGGCGATAACGGCAAACCAATCAGCTTTTATGCGCCCGAATCTGTGAGTGCGAAACGCTACGAGCAGGCTGCGCGCGCGCTGTGGGAAAAAATCGAAGAGGTCGATAGGGAAAATTTAGCTGATAATTCAGCGATTCAACCACAGGCTTAAATTTCAAATTTTACCTGCCAAACGGCGAATTTTTGCCGTTTGGTATATAAATTTCATATATCACAAATCGTTATTTCATATTTGACTTTAAATCGTTTTTATTGATACAATCTCGCAAAAATCCAAATTTAAGAAAATATATGAAATTTAACGATATTAAAATTTTACTAGCTGGAATTTGCGCTTTTATCGTGGCTATCGGCACGGCGCGATTTGCTTTTACGGCACTTTTGCCACCAATGCTAGGTGATTTTTTAAGCGTAGAACGGGCTGGAATTCTAGCCTTTGCAAACTACACTGGATACTTCGTTGGCTCCTTTGCTACGGTCTTTGTGCGCGGGGGAGAGTTTAAAATTTTGCTTTTTAAACTAGCGCTTTTTCTAAGCATTTTTACGACAATTATTTTAGCATTTAGCGAAAATTACTACCTTTGGTTTGGTGCGAGAGTGGCCGCAGGAGTGGGTTCGGCGCTGGTTATGGGCGTGGGTTCGTCATTTGTCTTTGACCTGCTATCTCACAACAAACAGGCCATGGCGTTTTATTTTGGTGC
The DNA here is from genome assembly GCF_027737405.1 of Campylobacter sp. VBCF_04 NA7. Taxonomy (NCBI): domain Bacteria; kingdom Pseudomonadati; phylum Campylobacterota; class Epsilonproteobacteria; order Campylobacterales; family Campylobacteraceae; genus Campylobacter; species Campylobacter sp. VBCF_04 NA7. Next base: position 65,942 of record NZ_JAOVTT010000005.1, on the reverse strand, counting down.
GGCTGGTATTTCTATCGTGCTAACCTCGCTTGTGGGAAATTTAGCTCTTGTGTTTTTTAGCTGGAAAATCGCGTGGGTTTTTTTGATAGTTTTTTCGCTTCCTTTAAGCATTTTCGCGCAAATACACTCACGCCAAGGCGTGGTAAAAACGCCAAATTTTTGGTCGCAAAAAGCGAAAAATTGCCAAATTTGCTAATTTTGAAAATTTTAATCTTCGCATATTTTTTGGAAGGCATGGGATTTGTGGTGCAGGCTAGCTTTTTGCCTGATATCATAAACCGCGTAAAAGGGCTAGAAAATATGGGCACTTATGCGTGGTATTTGGTGGGCGTTTTCGCGATGTTTGGGCCGTTTGTCTGGGTGAATTTGGGGCGGAGATTTGGTGGGGTAGAGATGATGATAGCCTCGCTTGTGCTACAAATTTTAGGGATTTTAATCCCAGTGTTTAGCCAAAATTTAATCTTAAATTTATTAAGCGGTGCTATATATGGAAACACGATGATGGGGCTAACTGCGCTATTTATGAGCTATGGGGCGAGCCTAGCGCCCAAATCATCGGCACCGATTATGAGTGCGCTAACGGCTGCGTATGCCATAGGAACGATAATCGCGCCGCTGTATTGTGCTAAAATCTTTAATATCTATCAAAGCTACGATAGGGCGCTAGTTTTAACCGCGATTTTTGTGGGACTTAGCGCACTTAGTCTAGGGGTGATAAAATTTTTAAAAAAGGAGCAAAAATGCCACTTATCAATGTCAAAATGACTATCGAGGACGGCGGTTTGAGCGTGGAGCAAAAGGGGGATTTAGTCCGCGAGCTAACGAATGCTTTTGTGCGAGTTGTAGGGCGTGGCGAGAAAACCTGCGTCGTCATCATCGATGAGCTTAGCACCGATAACTACGCAATCGGCGGCGAGACGATAACAGCTATCAGAGCAAAGTAAAAATCATAAATTTTATAAAATTTCTTAAATTTGGAGATAAAAATGGATTCAAATTTATTAAAAGTTTTTGTCGCAGTCGCTGGTGAGCGAAGCGTAACACTGGGCGCAAAAAAGCTAAAACAGGCCCAATCAAACATCACAGCTCGTATCAAACAGCTAGAAAACGATCTTGGCTTTAAGCTTTTTCACAGAGTTCCGCAAGGCGTTTTGCTTACCAAAGAGGGCGAAATGCTCTATCCTAGGGCGTGTGAGATTGTAAGCAAAATCGAGCGGTTAAACAAGGAGATTAAAAAATCCAAAGAATTAAGTTTGCGCGTAGTCTCCACAGAAGCAAACGCTGCGGTGCGCGTGGTGCCGTTTTTGCTAAGGCTTTATAATGACTTTAAGGGTGCTTCGTTGGAGCTTACCACAAATACGACTGCTGGGTGCCTTAAATGGCTACTTGATTACAAGGCTGATATTGCCTTTGTAAGCGGAATAGTAGAGCATAAAGATTTGATGACGCTAAATATTTTCGATGAGACAATGGTCATCGCAAGTCCAAAGCAAACGAGCGAAAATGCGGTGTTTCTGGCATATCGTAAGGGGTGCGCTTATAATGATTTTGCGATGAAATATCTGCAATCTCGCAAAATAGAGGCTAAAATTTTCGAATTTGCTAGTTATGAGACGATTTTAGGCTGTGTGGAGGCTGGGATCGGGCAGACGATATTGCCACTGAGCATAATCGAAAAGCTTGGATACGATAAAAAGCTAAATTTGAAAATTCTTTCCAAAAAACAGGCAAATATCCCAACTACAATGATTTGCAGGAAGGATAATGTCCCAAATATCGAGCAGTATCTACGCGATATGAAATTATAAATTCCATATCGTTTTTTTATATGCACTCTATCGTTAGTTGATATTTGATTTCATTTTATCAAAGTTGTATAATTTTTGAAATTCCAAAATTTCTAACGATAGGGGGCAAGTATGAAAGATCAAATTCCAACTTCTAGGCGCAAATTTTTGCAATCATCGGCTGTGGTGGCTAGCATGGCTGCTACGGCGTCATTTGGCGCAGAGACAAAACCTGCCAAAAGCGTCGCTCACGCTAGTGGGTATGGCGCGTTTTATGCGGATTTAGACGAGAGTAGCAAGGTCATAGCAATCCGTCCGCAAGAATCAAACAAAGATCCTAAATTCCCGGGTATCGAGGGCTTAATCGATAGAAATATGAAAAACCGCGTGAAGTATCCTTGCGTGCGAAAAAGCTTTTTGGAGGGCAAAAACACTCCCGAGCTTCGTGGCAAAGAGGAATTTGTGCGAGTTAGCTGGGAGAAGGCTTACGAGCTTGTGCTAGAAAAATTAAAAGCCGTAAAACCAGAAGAAATTTTTAATGCTAGTTATGACGGGTGGAGCCACCCAGGTATTTTGCACAATACCGTCCCGCTTCCTGGCAGGTTTTTTAATATCGCTTTTGGCGGTGCGGCGATTACGAGTGGGGATTATAGCGTGGGTGCTGCAAGTAGGGTAAATGGCTCGATTACGGGCGATTTGGAAGTTTTTGCATTGCAAACTACGCACGAAGTGATTTTAGAAAACACCAAAACCTATGTGCTTTGGGGTGCGGATATTTTAAAATGCAATCAAATAGATTATCGTATCGCAAACCACGCAAATGTGCAGTGGTATGAAAAATACGCCAAATCAGGCATTAAATTTATCGCGATTGATCCACAATACACACAAATCGCGCAAAAATTCGGCGCACAGTGGATTAAAATCCGCCCAAATACCGATGTCGCGCTAATGCTTGGTATGATGCACTATCTATACACCAGCGGAAAATATGATAAAGAATTTATCGAAAAATATACTTATGGATTTGATAAATTTGTGCCGTATTTGCTAGGACAAAGTGAAGACAAAATCGAAAAAACCCCTGCTTGGGCGGCTGGTATTACAGGCGTGAGCGAAGAAGATATAAAAAATTTAGCCGATTTATTTGTAAGCGATAGAACACTACTAGCTGGAAGCTGGTCGCTTCAAAGAGCCCAGCATGGCGAACAAATGCAGTGGGCGATGATAGTTTTGGCTTGTATGATAGGTCAAGTCGGGCTTCCTGGCGGTGGATTTGGTTTTGCATTGCATTACAACGGTAACTCACAAGCTAGAAGTGGCGTGAAAATGCCCGGTGGAATTTCACAAGGCAAAAACAAAGTTGATTTGATAATCCCTGCTTCAAGGGTAAATGAAGCACTTCTAAACCCAGGAAAAGAGATAAATTTCAGGGGCGAAAAGATCAAACTTCCGCATGTCAAAGTTCTTTATGCAGTAGGAACAAATATCCTAGGTCATCACCCAGATACCAACGAAGTTTTAAAAGCACTAGCCAAGGTTGAGACTATCATTTCCCAAGAGCCGTTTTGGACGCCGATGAGCAAGTGGGCCGATATAGTTTTGCCGACAACCACACAGCTTGAAAGAGATGATATAGCTTATGGTGGATCGTATTCGCAAGACTATGTTTATGCGCTCAAAAAGGTCTTTGAACCGCCATTTGAAGCTAGAAACGACTATGATATTTTCGCCGATATGGCAAAGCTAGTTTCTGAAAAAGCGTGGCGACAATTTACCGGTGGCAAGGATAAAATGGAGCAAATAAGAGGACTTTATGAGCGTAGCGATTGTCCAAATTATATGAGTTTTGATGAATTTTGGGAAAAGGGATTTGTGCATTTCGAGCCTGGCGAAGAGGCGCGAAAATTCGTGCGACTTGGCGCATTTAGAGCAGATCCAGTAAAAAACAAACTCTCTACCGAAACAGGCAAAATTCAAATTTATTCAGATAAATTTGCAAGTTATAATCTGCCTGATTTTAAGGCGCACCCTATGTGGTTCGAACCTAGCGAGTGGCTAGGAAACAAAGAGCTTGTAGCGAAATTTCCATTTCATATTTTAAGCCCGCACCCAGCATATAGAATTCACTCAAATTTGGATAATTCTGATTTTATACGCAAAATTTGCAAAGTCGGCAATAGAGAGCCAGTCACCATAAACGACGAAGACGCGAGCGCACTTGGTGTCAAAGACGGCGATACGGTTGAGATTTACAATGATCGCGGTAGAGTGCTAGCTGGCGTAATCGTAAGCAAATCCATAATGAAAGGCGTAGTGGCACTTTGCGAGGGCGCGTGGTATGATCCAGACGAAGAGGGCAGAGACCAAGCAGGTCACATAAATGTGCTGACAACCTCAATTCCTACTTCACAAATGGCGCAGGCTACTTCTGCAAATACTTGCCTAGTAGCGATTAAAAAAGTAGATATCGCCCCATACAAAGGCATAAGCGAACCAAAAGTAATTGAGGGCTAAGATGAAAAAAATAGTTGTATTTATGGCAATTTTGCTAAATTTGGCGTTTGGCGAGACGAAATTTATCGCGGATATCAAAACTGATTTGATTGATCCAAATACCAAAAGCGTGGTTGGCGAAATTTTAGAAGGAACGCCAGTGGAAATCATCAAAGATGACGGAAAATTCGCCCTTGTCGAAATTAACGGCGAAGTAAGCGAGAATGATGATAAAATTTTGGCTCTTAAAAAAGATCCGCTCGTGGTATTTTTCAAAATGAAAGAGCAAAAGGCTACGCCAAAGGCGCAGTTTTTGGTAGATAGCACGAAGCTTGGCTCAGATCCGCTTGAAGCGTGGGAAGAGGTAGAAATGCTCTATTACGATACTTGCAGTTCGTGCCATGCCGCACACAAGCCAAAAGAGCATTTAATGATCGAGTGGGACGCGCTGATTACAGCAATGCAGCTGTTTGCTAAAATCGATGATGACGAAAAAGCAAGGCTTCTTCGCTATGTCCAAGCCTACGCAAAAGACGGCATAGTCAAGGAATAAAAACTTTCTTTCAAACACTTTCGCGCTAAATTTTACTTCAAATTTGGCGCGATAAATTTTCTCCTTTATTATCAAATTAAGCTTTATTTTGATAAAATCGCGCCTTTTAAATTACAAAAAGGAAATCTATGCAAATCCCAGAAAAGGTCGTTCCGCGCGATAAAATCATCGTTCGCACAGGGCTCGTTGGAATCATCACAAATGTGGTTTTGGCGCTGTTTAAGGGGGCGATCGGGTTTTTCACAAACTCCATAGCTATTGTAATCGATGCTATAAACAATCTAAGCGATGTGTTAAGCTCGGTCATTACGATTGTGGGGCTTAAACTTGCTGGCAAAAAGCCTGATCGTGAGCACCCTTACGGGCATGGCAGGATCGAGTATCTCACGGCTCTAAGTATCGGCGTGATTATCCTATATGCGGGGTTTGCGGCGCTTATTAGCTGTGTGCGCAAGATTTTTGCTCCGCTCACGCCAGATTACGACGGCGTTTCGCTATTTTTGATTGCAGTTGCGGTCGTAGTAAAAATCGTGCTTGGCTCATATACCCATAAAATGGGTGTTAGGGCGAATTCTGACTCGCTAATCGCAAGTGGGATTGACGCGAAATTTGACGCGCTAGTGTCGTTTTCGACGCTAGTGGCAGCGTTTATTTTTATATTTTTCGGTGTGGCTTTGGAGGCGTATTTGGGCGTGATTATTTCGCTACTACTTATCAAAACAGCTGCCGAAATTTTAAAAGACACTATCAATAAAATTTTAGGAAGCCCCCTAAATATCGAGATTGCAAAGCAAATTTATACCGAAATCAAGAAAATCGACGGCGTGCTTGGCGCGTATGATTTGATGTTTCACGACTACGGCCCTGATAAAATGCTGGGCTCCGTGCATATCGAAGTTAGCGAGGATATGAGCGCGGCTAGTATAGATACACTCACGCGAAAAATTCAGAGTGAAATTTTTGCCAAATTTAGCGTGGTTATCGATACTGTGGGCATTTATGCGCTAAATTTAAAAGATGAGCAAACCGCTAAAATTTATAGTGAAATTCAAAAAATTGTTTTTAGCGATGAAAAAATTTTGCAAATACACGGATTTCACGCAAATTTGATCGAAAAAATCATCAGTTTTGATGTGATTATTGATTTTGACGCGATTAACCGCGAGCAAATACATCAAAATATCATCAAAGAAGTCAGCGCGAAATTTAGCGATTATGAAATTTTAATCGCCCTTGATAGCGATTATAGTGCCTAAATTTTGGCTAAATTTAGCCTTTTTTTGTATAATCGCAAAATTTTAAATTCCAAGGATAAAAAATGATAGAAATCAAAGATTTAGTAATGCGTTTTGGCAAACAGCTGCTGTTTGAAAATGTAAATTTGACACTTCTAAAAGGCCATAGATACGGACTAATCGGCGCAAACGGCGCAGGTAAATCGACGCTGCTTAAAATTTTAAGTGGCGAGGTCGAGCATAGTAGTGGCGAAATCGTCGTTGAAAACGGCCGCAAAATAGGCGTGCTCGGGCAAAATCAATTTGCGTTTGAGGAATTTTTGGTAAAAGACGCTGTTTTGTATGGCAACAAACGCCTATATGAGGCCGTCAAAGAAAAAGAAAAACTCTACGAAAGCCCCGAATTTACCGATGAAATCAACGACCGCTTGGCTGAGCTTGAAATCATCTGCGCCGAAGAGGATCCAAACTACGAGTATGAAACAAGAATCGAGAAAATTTTAAGCTCGCTGGGATTTAGCGAAGATGAATTTGGCAAAAAAATGAGCGAAATCGAGGCCAGCGACAAGGTCAAAATCCTCCTAGCTCAGGTGCTGTTTCCTAAGCCCGATATTTTGTTTTTAGACGAGCCGACAAACAACCTTGACATCGACGCGATTGCGTGGTTGGAGTTCGAGCTAAACCGCCACGAAGGCACTATGGTCGTCATCAGCCACGATAGACACTTCCTAAACCGCGTCTGCACGGACATTTTGGATGTGGATTTCAAAAAGGTGCGTGAGTTTAGCGGGAATTACGATGATTGGTTTATCGCGGCAAATTTGATAAAAAAACAGGCTGAATTCGAGCGTGATAAAAAGGTCAAAGAAAAGGCAGAACTCGAAAAATTTATCGCCCGTTTTAGCGCAAACGCTAGCAAGGCTAAACAAGCCACTTCAAGGCAAAAACTGCTCGATAAAATCGATATTAGCGAGATTGCGACATCTTCTCGCAGGGAGCCAAGCATACTTTTTAAACTAGGGCGCGAGATTGGAAATGAGATTTTAGAGCTTAGCGAGATTGATAAGAGTTTCGGCGAGATTAAAATTTTGCAAAATTTCAATTTAAAGCTTTTAAAGGGCGATAAAATCGCCGTTATCGGGCGAAACGGCGTGGGTAAATCGACGCTGTGCAAGATCATCGTGGGCGAAATGGCGCCAGATAAGGGCAAGGTGCATGTGGGCGCGACTATCGAGCAAGGATACTTCGCGCAGGATACGAGCTCGGCGGTGAGTGGAGATGCGAAGCTGTATGATTATCTCAGAGATGAGAAAAACAAGGACTTAGACGAAATTCGCAAGTGCCTTGGGCGAATGCTTTTTAGTGGAGCCGAGCAAGAAAAAAGCGTGGGCGCGTTAAGCGGTGGCGAAAAGCACCGCGTAATGCTAAGCAAACTAATGCTAACTAAGCCAAATTTTTTGGTGCTTGATGAGCCAAACAACCACCTTGATTTGGAGGCGATTATCGCTCTTGGCGAAGCGCTGTATAACTTCGCTGGGTGCGTGATTTGCGTGAGCCACGACCGCGAATTAATCGACGCTTTTGCGAACCGCATTTTACACCTTAAAGGAAACGGCGAGATTGTGGATTTTCGCGGGACTTACGAAGAGTATCGTGCGAGTTTGGGGGAAGAGTGATGATAAAAGTGCGCGTAAATGGGCGTGAGTGCGAGTTTGACGCCGATATGAGCGTGGAAGAATTTTTGCGCTTACAAGGGTTTGATTTGCGCTATATCGCCGTGGAAGCCGACGGCGAGATTTTATCAAAAACGCTTTGGAAAAGTTCGCAAATCTCAAATTTTAAAATTTACGAAATAGTCGAATTTGTCGGTGGCGGGTGAAATGCTGAATTTAAAAAACGAAAGCGAATTTAGGGCTGAAATTTTCGCGCGAAATCCGCGTGGTGTGAGTGAAATTTTATCACGCGCCAGGGTTTGCATACTAGGAGCAGGTGGGCTTGGCTCAAATGTCGCTATAATGCTTGCTAGGGCTGGGGTAGGCGAGTTTTTTATTATCGATTTTGACATTGTCGAGCCGTCAAATTTAAATCGCCAACACTACGCCTTAAAGCATTTAGGAAGCCCAAAAATAGAAGCTTTAAAAGAGCAAATTTTAGAAATCAATCCTTACGCAAAGGTGGAAATTTTAAACGAAAAACTCACAGCGCAAAATGTGCGTGAGATTTTGCGAGATGAAAAAATCATTTGCGAGTGTTTCGACGGAGCCGAAAATAAGGCGATGATAGCGAATTTGTCGGCTGAGTATAGGGATAAAATTTTCGTTTGCGCTTCGGGTATGGCGGGAGTTGGGGGAGCAAATTCTATCCAAACTCGCAAATTTGGGGCGAATTTATATATCTGTGGCGATAGCGCGAGTGGGGCAGGGCTCGAAAATGGGCTAATTTCTGCGCGAGTAATGCTATGTGCCGCCCACCAAGCAAACACCGTGATAATGGCGATTTTGGGTGAAAATTAAAATTTTCGTCATTGTGAGCAGAAAATTTGTTTAATCTGTTATAGCTAGCGAGCTTCGCTCGCAATGACAGCAAATTCGGCGCAAAAAATTTTAAAGTCGTAGATTGCCACGCTCGTTACACTCACTCGCAATGACAAAATAAAGTAAATTTTACTTCGCTTACAATGACGATAAGATTTCGGCGCAGTATTTCAGGGTGACAGATTATGTGTCATTGCGAAAAGCCAAAACCTACATATATTTTTCTAAAACTTTTGGAATTTCGATAGTGCCATCGGCGCGTTGGTAGTTTTCCATGACAGCGATTAGTGTGCGCCCCACTGCCAAAGATGAGCCATTTAGCGTATGCACTAACGCATTTTTCTTATTTTCATCTTTATAGCGGATTTTCGCGCGTCTTGCCTGAAAATCACGACAATTTGAAATCGAGCTGATTTCTCTGTATTTATTTTGTCCCGGAAGCCAGACTTCAAGGTCGATAGTTTTAGCCGCACTAAATCCCAAATCCCCGCTGCAAAGCACCATGTGGCGGTGCGGAAGTCCCAAAGAAGCTAGTAAATCACTAGCGCAAGAGACCATTTCATCTAGCATTTTTGCGCTATCTTCTGGGCGTGTAATCGCCACAAGCTCGACCTTTTCGAACTGGTGCTGACGAATCATACCCCTAGTATCGCGCCCGGCACTCCCTGCCTCTTTGCGGAAGCAGTGGCTGTAACTCGTAAGCTTTATCGGTAAATTCGCGCTTTCGATAATCTCATCGTTGAATAAATTCGTCGCCGTAACTTCGCTAGTAGGTATGAGATACAGATTTAGCTCGTCATCATCGACCCTGTAAAGATCGTCTTTGAATTTCGGTAGCTGTCCCGTGCCGTAAAGTATCTCATCACGCACCAAAAACGGCATATTTACAAGCTCAAAACCACGGCTATTGTTAAAATCTATCATATAATTAATCAGCGCCATATTTAGTTTCGCGCCCACTCCACGAAGCGCGGTAAAACGGCTACCGCTAAGCTTCACGCCACGAGCGAAATCTAGCCAACCAAGGCTCTCGCCAAGTTCAAAATGCTCTTTTGGCGTAAAGTCAAATTGCCTTGGTTCTAGCACGGTTTTTACGCAGACATTTTCGTTTTCATCTGCGCCAAAAGGCACATCATCATCAATGATATTTGGCACGACGGCTGCCACACTATTTAGCTTTTCTTCGCACTCGCCGACCACTGAATTTAGTTCTGCGATTTTTGCCTTGTTTGCGTCAAGTTCGGCTTTTAAGGCTTTCATGTCGCCACCATTTCGCGCGATGACGCCCATTTCTTTACTTTTGGCGTTTTGTACGGCTTGCAAATTTTCTAAATTTGTCTTTTTTTCTTTTAACTCATTATAAGCGTCAAGTAGGCTTTTTAGCGTGTCTTCGGGGACTTTTTTGGCGATTAGTTTTTTATTAAATTCGTCAAAATTTGTTTCGATTAGTCGTAAATTTATCATATCTTTCTCCGTGAAATAAAATTTTTGGATTTTAGCGAAATTTTACTTTAAAAATATAAAGTGGGCAAATTTAAGCGAAATTTTATAATATCTAAAAATTTTTAGTGTTATTTTAAGCTAAATTCTGTAATATTACGAAACCGAAATTTTTCACAAGGAGCGAATATGAAATTTAAAATTTTATCCCTTCTAACCTGCGCCGCAACAGCGTCATTTGCGCACTTTGGCGTGATTTTAGCTGATAGCGACACTATCGAGGACGAAGGCAAAAACAAGCTAAATTTAGTTTATGAATTCACTCATCCTTTCGAGCAAAATCGTATGAATTTAGAAATTCCAAATGTGGCTGAAATTTGGATAAATGGCGAGAAAAAGCCGTTTTTGCAAAATTTAAAAGCGCAAAAAGATGGCGAAAATGCTTATTTCACAGCCGAATTTGAGGTAAAAGAACCGGGCGTTTATCAATTTTACTTCGATCCTAAGCCATATTTCGAACCAGCTGAGGGAAAATTTATCCGCCACCAGACAAAAACCATAATCGACGCTTACGGATACGGCGAGGGCTGGGACGAGCCAGTGGGGCTAAAAGCCGAAATCGTGCCACTTACGCGTCCGTTTGGGCTGTATGCGGGCAACTCGTTTTGCGGGGCAGTATTATACAAAAATGCCCCAGCTAAGGGCGTAGAAGTCGAGGTCGAATACTACAACAAATCCGCCCTAAAAGCCCCTAGCGAGGACCATATCACGCAGGTTGTAAAGACTAATGCAAACGGGGAATTTTGCTTTACGATGCCTTTATCTGGGCATTGGGGCTTTGCGGCGTTAATAGATGATGACGAAAAAATCACGCACGAGGGCAAGGAATACGGCGTCGAGCTTGGTGCGGTGCTTTGGGTGCAGACCAAAGACTACGAAAAATAGGGCTTTGCGCGTGAAATTTGACGAGAAAATCGAAGCGAAATTTAGTATGAATTTAAGCGAAAAATTTGGCGCAAATTTTACCTATAAATTTAGCTCAAATTTAAGCGAAATTTCATTTAAAATTACGAAATTTAGGACATTAAATGCACATTAGCGAAGGCGTTTTACCAAGCGAAATTTTAATATCAGGCTGGGCGATAAGTGCGCCCGTGGTGGCGTATCTCGCATACCGCTTAAAAGTGGAGAAAATCCCGCAAGTAGCGTGTATAAGCGCGATTTTTTTCATCGCTTCATTTATCCATTTGCCAGTGGGCGCAAGCTCCGTGCATTTGATTTTGGGCGGATTAATCGGCGCAGTATTGGGTGCTGATGCGATTTTAGCGATATTTGTGGGGCTCATGCTTCAAGGGGTTTTCTTTGGCTTTGGCGGGATTACGATTTTGGGCGTAAATACCGCGATTATCGGCTTTCCGGCCGTTTTGGGCGCAGTGTTTGTGCGTGCGTGGAAAAATGCTAAAATGCCCGCCACGACGGCGTTTTTCCTAGCAGGAGCGGTGCCGATACTCATCTCGACGCTACTTTTGGATTTAATCCTTTTTGCTAGTGGTAAGGAATTTTACACAATCATCACGCTAATCTCGCTAGAATCAGCAGTTTTAGCGGTTTTGGAGGGAATTATCGCGCTGTTTGCGCTGAAATTTATCGTGCGGGTAAAAAAGGAAATTTTGCTATGAAAAGGCTCATTTTTGCGCTGTTTGCGTTAGCTTTGGCGAATACTGCTCCGGCTCACTCGCTCAAAGTTTTCGCTAGCCAAGACGGGGAAAATGTGCGTATAAAAAGCTTTTTTTACGGCAATTCGCCCTGCCAAAACTGCGATGTGAAAATCAGCCAAAACGGCGCAGTATTACTGGAATCAAAAACCGATAAAACTGGCGTTTTAAGCCTAAATTTGGGCACTGGGGAATACGAAATCGAAATTTACGGCGGCGCAGGTCATGCGAAAAAAATAAATTTCAAAGTAGAAAATTTAGGTGGAAATTCGCAAAATTTGCAAAGCCAAAATTTAGATCAAAATTCGAGCGAAATTTTGCAAAATTCGCTCGAACCAAAAAATTCATCAAACCAAAATTTATTAAATTTTGCGCTTAGTTTGGCTATAATTTTTGCGATTTTTGGCGCACTCTACGCCATGAAAAAACGCAAATAAGGATCAAAAATCAAAACTTTTAACCCCTGCCAAAACGCCGCAATTAGCCTACTTTGCTTTGTGATTTATAGCTTTTTTGTCGCACTTGGGGGCAAAATTTATCTTAGCTATTTTTTGCCAGTTTTAGCCCTTTTGGCGCTAAATTTCGCCGATTTTAAAGAGATTTTTAAAAAACTTGCGATTTTAAATATTTTTGTATTTTTTATGATACTAAGCGCGCTAATAGCGCAAAATTCGCACTTTGCACTGCTTGTATTTTTTCGAGCAAATTTGATTATGCTTTTTGCGATTTTGATTTTTTGGAAGCGGGACGAGTATTTTTTGGCACGCGGGGTGCGAAATTTAGGGCTTGGGGATAAAATTTCATCGATTTTTTATTTTTGCGTGAAATTTATCGCGTTTTTGCGCGCGGAGTTAGAACGCCAAAAAACCGTGCTTTTGGTGCGTGGATTTAGGGCGAAAAGTTCGATTTTTAGCTACAAAACCTACGCAAACTGCGTCGCGCTACTGATTTTAGGGGCGTTAGGGCGGGCAGAAAATCTGCAAAATGCCCTGATTACGCGCGGATTTAGCGGGAAATTTTTCTTCGCCAAAGAAAAATTTGGCGCACTCGAAATCGGATTTTTATTTTTTGTATTAATTTGCCTTTTTGCAAGGTTTGGAGAGATGATTTGAGCTGTTCGGTAAAACTTAGAAATTTAAGCGCGAAAATGGGCGAGAGAAGCCTTTTTTCAGGGCTAAATTTAGATGTCGCGCACAAGGAAAAAATCGTAATCTTGGGCGAAAATGGTCGCGGAAAAACCACGCTTTTGGAGATTTTGTGCGGGTTAAGGGCGCCTAGTGGCGGAGAGATCGAGATTTTTCACGAAAAAATTTCTAGCGTCAAAGAGTTTGCGAAATTTCGCCAAAATATCGGGTTTTTGTTTCAAAACTCCGACGAGCAATTCATCTGCGCCAATGTCTTTGACGATGTCGCATTTGGGCTTAGGGCGCGAAACGAAGCGATAAAAAAGGGGCAAAACGGAGGCGCAAAAAAGGCTAAAATTTTAAAATTTTTCCGTAAAAATTCGAGCGAAAATTTAGAGCAAAATTCTAGCGAAATTTTCACCACGCCACACAATCACCACATAAAACCGCGAAAAATTTTAAGCGAAGACGAGATAAAAATCCAAGTTGATGAGATTTTGCAACGCTTCGGAATCTCGCATTTAAGGGACGCCGTGCCGTATCATCTAAGTGGCGGCGAGAAAAAACTCGTAGCGCTTGCTGGGGTGATCGTGTGCGAGCCTGAGATAGTTTTGCTCGATGAGCCCACGACTGGGCTTGATTTTGCTATGCAATCGCGCGTCGCAAAAATCCTAAAAAACCTCGATATTAGCGAGATTATCGTGAGCCATGATGAGAAATTTATAGGTGCCGTGGCGGATAAAATTTACACATTGGGCGAAGAGGGATTATTTAGCGCAAATGGCGAGCCTTGCGGGATTTGAACCACGCGTTTCTACACTGAGAATGTAGCGTCCTGGGCCGCTAGACGAAAAGCTCAAAGAAAAACGCGTATTATACAAATTTTTAGTTAAATTTTTTCTTTGCGTTTGAATTTCGGCGGTTTTATGTGCGGGTTTTTGGCTCTGGGAATACTGCGCCGAAATCTTATTGTCATTATAAGCGAAGTAAAATTTACTTTATTTTGTCATTGCGAGCGTAGCGAAGCAATCCAGGGAAATTCAAATAAATTTTAATTCGCAGAAAAATTTATCGAAATTTATATTTTATGGAATTTTAAAAAACTCACTCTAAATTTTACTGGATTGCTTCGACGGCGTTGCCGTCTCGCAATGACACGGAATTTACATTTTGGTTATTTTCGCTCGTAGATTGCCACGGCGACTGCGTCGCCTCGCAATGACAGATTAGACAATTTTCGCGCTCGCTATTGTCATTGCGAGGAGCAAAGCGACGAAGCAATCTACGATTTAAAATTACCGAACGCTCAATTTGCTGTCATTGCGAGCGAGTGTAACGAGCGTGGCAATCTACGAATTTAAAATTCCTTGCGCTAAATTTGCTGTCATTGCGAGCGAAGCGAAGCAATCCAGGGAAATTCAAATAAATTTTTAATTCACATAAAAATTTATCGGAATTTATATTTTATGGAATTTTAAAAAACTCACTCTAAATTTTACTGGATTGCTTCGACGGCGTTGCCGTCTCGCAATGACACGGATTATAGCGTCTGGTAGTTTGCGCTCGTAGATTGCCACGGCGACTGCGTCGCCTCGCAATGACAAATTAAACGAAATTTGCTCGCCATTGTCATTGCGAGGAGCATAGCGACGAAGCAAAACAAGCGTAGCGGTGGCGTGCGTAGCACGACAGGTTTGGACGAGCCGTAGGGGAAGTCAATCTACGAATTCAAATCACCGAACGCCAAATTTGCATTTTTTAGTTTGCAAATTCGCGCGCAAATAAATTCGCCCAAATAACAAAAATAAAAAATCCGCTAAATGCCTTGATTATTCACATTTTCAAAGGTTAAATTTATATTTATTTTAAGCGATTTAGTAATAAAATAGAGAAAATTTTTACACATAAAATGATGGAGGTCATATTATGAAAAAAGAAAAGGTATTTAGCAGGGCGTTATCTGCTATGTTGATTTTGTTTGGAGTTAGCGTTGGCGCGTTCGCTGAGGGTTGGTATAATGATCCAGAAATTCCAAACAGCGGAATAATTCCAAAAACGCTTGGGCATTTAACTGCTGATGGCAAAAAACAATTAGTCAATTTTAGCAAGGTTAATCCAGTTAGTATCAATACACAAAGCGATTCTTTGAGCCATAGATTTGGTGGAGAGGGAACTTATGTCTTTGGAGACATTGTAACGGCGGGAAATTCTGTGCTTGAAGCTATGAAAGCCGATACCATAGGTGATGCGACGGTTTATACAGGAGCGTATAGAACAGATGGTGGCATGGGAAAGCAATACAATAACTCAAAGGATGAAATCAAACTCCCAAATGGTGTCACGAGAGATGATATAGTTTTTGCTAGGCTTTATTGGTTTGGTCATTTATATGCTAATGAAGGTTTGCCAAACTCATGGGATAGTGCTGGCAACCTAGAAGTAAAAGATATAGCAGGCTATAAAAAGGCAAAATTAAAAATAGGAAATGAGCAAGCCAGTGCGACTTATGAAGTAGAAAGTGAAGTTTGTAATGGAGTGTTTGCTTATGATTCTGATAAAAAATTATTACCAGATAATGCTATAAACAAAGGCACGCAGTATAGATATAATATGCACTATACCTGCTCTGTGGATATAACAGAAAAAATAAAAAATAATTTTAGCGATTATAGCGATACAATAGAAATAGCAGCAGGCGATATCAAAGTCACAAAAGATAACGCTGCTCGAAGAAAAGATGGCAAGCTGGACGGCACGCGAATATATACAAGTAACCAAGTATATAGATTGGCGAATGCTGACAAGGAAAAAAATCCAGAGAAAGGTTTTATGGAAGACCAAGCTGCGTTGCTTCCTTTTGGCGGCTGGTATGTAGTGTTGGTTTATGATAAATCTTTGGAAGCTAGACAAAAGCTACTAGATAATCCTAGTTTGATAGGCAAAAGCGATAGAAAAGGCGCAAAAGAGCATTTAGATAAATATTTCAAAGCAAAAAATGTCACGCTATATGATGGCTATTTGTCGTTGGAGCCAGATACTGGCAATAACACAAATATATCGGCTGATTTTAGACTAGACGGGATTTATACCCCTACACATGGCGATTATATTCAAGGCAAGCTTTTGTTTGGGTCTTTTGGTTCTAATAAGGGAAATTATAGCAATTTAAGTGATGACCAGAAAAAAAGTTTAAATGAAGGTCTATTTGTAAAAAATGCAAAAAATGGCAAATATGAGAGATTGACAAGTCCTAGCAATCCGCTTGCGACATTTAATGGCTCAAAAAGCAAATATGTAGTGGATGATAATGGAAAATATAAATTTGAAGGAATGCAATGTTCGCAAAGTGGTTGTGGCAACAAATATCTTCAAGGATATGACTTAGATGAATTTGATATTTCGGATAAATTTGGCAATGGACAGACAAGTATAGATATTACTCTGAAACAACAACCGCTTCCTGGCGGTAAAGGAACAAACCGTGCCTATGTGGCATTTATGGGATTTTCTGTTGATTTACATGTCCCAAATCTCTGCTATGCACAGAAATTTTACGACACAGCTGGCTGGCTGGGATTTTATTATGATAAAAAAACAGTTGAAACAGAGAAACTGAATCCTGAAAAGATAGGCGAAGCAAAAGATACCCCTGATGCTGATATCAAGACCCCAGAGGCGGTAGTCGTAGGCGAGACGCTGTATTATAGGACAGAGATTCGAAACCAAGCTGGCAAGGATGGTGCTGGTGAGGTTGTCGAGGGCGCAGTAGTAGAGCTAGCCACAGGTGCGTCTAATACATACAATCCAAATTCTGCTGGTATTAACAATACTGACCCGCAAGCAAAACAGCTAGAAAAAGTGAAATTTAGCTATCTCGTAGATGATAAGCCTGGTGCATATACTACCAATAAAGCAAGATCTGCTGAGGCAGCGGAAGGCCATGATCCAAGATACGAAGGCAACAAGACTATATTTACGACGAATAATAACAATATGAAATTTCGTGTCGGTAGAGACGCTGGTGGCGAAATGGGCGATGGCGAATACGCTGGTGGTCGTATAGGTGTAGGTGAATCAGCATATATGGAGTTTAACGCTACTGTCGGAAACACAGCCGTATATACACCTATGAGTTATACGCTTTCATACTCAATGAACCTTGGTGGTAAAAACATAGTAGGACCTAAGACTGTGCTAGAAAGATGTGATAACGCAGAGGAACAGAATGTTAAGATTAGGTTTTTAAATGGTCTTAAAGTGGTAAATCAAAATTTCAAAGATTTAAAAGACCGAGATAAAAACAGCGAACAAGACGATAGATTATATACCCAAGTAGCAGAGTTGCCATTTGATGTAAATATGGTTTTTCAGCCAGATATCAATGATATATTCCAATGTGGGATAAAAGTGGCAGAAAGCGGAAAATGCCCTAACTGGGATTTGGAGTTATCAAGCGATGGACAAACAACTCAAAATCGTGGATTGTGCGCGAGATTCCCAGCTATTTTTGAAATCAAATCTGACGGCACTTGCCAGCCAATAAAAGATAAAGAGCTAAGTGATGGCACGATAGGCATAGACTACGATGAGGCTAATGGCGATTTGCAAGTATTTGAGTTGCCTGGCAAGGTCTATATGTCAGCTATCAGAGCGGTAGATAGGGGACGTTGTAGAGATATAACACGAGAGTTAAAACTGCCATTTAAAGTAGGTAATGGCAAGAGTATGGTGGATTATGATACTAAGTTTGAAAAAGATCAAACCGAGGAAAATAAAGTCTTAGGTATCAAGGATGTAGAGATACTAGACGCATTTCAGGGCGTGACATTTATGCTTAGCTACTATCCTAATGGTCTAGGTAGCGAGCAACAAACAATAGGCGTAGATGAAAATACGACTTTGTCTATGGATACGCTGATTTTATATGAGTATGACACAGATGGCAAAGCTACGGCGATTTCTAACCCAACTGATTACTATGTAAGATACCAAGTTGAAAAATTATATGAATACTATATAAATAAAGATAGAAATTTGCCTGAGAAAGTAGCAGAGCTTTTGGGTAATCGCAACCAATATGAAATGAACGCTACTGAGAGCGACAAGCGCCCACTAGAAGTGGCATGGCTAAATGAGACAAAGACTGCGACTGGATATACAGATGAGAGAGAGGCTTTTGAAAAGGAAAAAGAAGCTATCCTCGATGAGATTAATAGAGCTAAATCGTATTTCGGTGTAGAAATGTCGAAAGACGGCTCCTTCCATGTATGCGATAGCGATAGCTTCGTAGTCAGACCTGCGTATTTCGAAGTAGATATGAGTGCTATCGACAAATACGCTAAACTAGTCGATCCTAGTGGCAAATCTGACAAAGACGGCGATATCACAACGGCATTAGATAAGACACATACTACTGATTTGCGCACAGGTGGCGACTATGAGAGCAATAAAGATATTTTAAGCAAGGTGCTTTATGCAAAAAGCTTTGAAGGAAATCCTGTGCCAAACTATACAAATCGCATAGGTGGAAATTTAAGCAATCAAAGATTTGTTAGGAGAGCGAGTTATGATTATAATGGCAAATCTCTAAGCGCAAGTTCTTCTGACGAAAATGCAACGCTAGCGGCATATAGAGAAAATTTGACTTATCTAAAACCATTTATTTCAAATGATTGTCGCAATAGCATATCAAATCAAGCGTTTTTCATAGAAAGTCAGTTAAAAGATCAAACTTATTTAAGAAAAACGATTGATTATCAGTGTGCTAATGAAAAAATCGGTTATACTGGACTTGTGCTCAAAGACGGCAGATATCAGGTGAGCGATTATGATAAATTAAACAAAGATGACAAATTTGGTGAAGCGACGAGCATAACAGTAGAGCACTGTATGGTAGATAGCAAAGACTTTAATAACATTGAAAATTTTAGAAGAGTTTGGGATAAAGATGCAGTGGCATTGAATGCTATGTTTGATGCCAAGGATATCAATGTCAATGCCAATGGTGTCGCTACCATAAAAACCTTTACTAGCAACGATCTTCGACTAGAAGCTCTAAAAGAGCCAGCAGCGAAGACTGGCAAACCAGCTGTTTTATTCACTGAAATTTTATATAAAGATAAAAATTTAGCAAGCAGACAGGGTGAAATTTTCAATTATTACAATGTCGGCGATGTTATGGTAAGCGTATATGACAACTCATGGACAGATGCTTTTGGTGATCAGACATTTGACAATAGAATAAATCCTAGTGCCAAAAAAGACGATGACGACGATGACGACGATGACGACAAAGATAAAAATAGTAAAGATTACTGGGGCACTAAATGTATCATCAATTCTACTACCAATAAGCACGATGAAAGAGGTAGAATCGGTTGCGATATCGGTATAAAACGAGCTACTCACAAGGTAGATGTTGGTGGTCAAAAAGCTGATGACGCGCTAGGTCTAGTGCTACGCTATCAACCAGATAGAATTCTTTCATCTATTAATGGATTGAGAAATGGTTTGCATGGTGCTAGATGGGATGGCGGTGCTGATTATAATGCGAGCGTTACTGCTTTTGTTGGTGATAGCAGCAATGAAAATTTTACATATTTCAATTCAGTTGATGTCGAAAATTTTGATATCGACATTGTCGGAAATGGTGAGAGTTATGTAGCTGCTAATGCAAATAACGCTGCGACTAGACAGCTAAGCGAGCTTGCTAGAATTTCTATTAGCACTAAGGCGTTTTTAAGCGATAAAGTTCATCCGGGAATCATCGCTACACTATATGATGGTAGAATGAGCACTTATGATAATAACAATACTGAGCCATTGTGTGGTTTCGCGTCTGATATGGATCTTTCTGTAAATTTCAGCTTTGATTGCGCTGTGGATGGTAGCGACCCTCGTTGTATCCAAGGTGTAGATCCTGATGAGACTGCTCCACAAGAGCCTTATACTCCGTATTCTGGTATGCCTGGTAAAATAGCGAGCGAGTATGGTATTACAATCCCTAACGATGCGAGGTTTTTCAGCGAAGATGTATGTAAAAATAGCGTAAATTATGATACTAGATGTTATAATTTTACTAAAAAAGAAGTTAGATACGAACAAAAAAAAGAATCTCAAAAACATTTTTCTTTACAACATGCGCTTTCTTACTATACAGATGGTAGCTTAAATAGCGGTCTTATCAATGCGGTAGATACAGCTAATGGCGATATCTTAAATGCTAAATCGCCAAATTTTGTATTAATGTCTCGTGCGTTTAAAGAGGGACAAACACCTACTGCGACTATCTATTTTAACTTCGATAGAATGCAAAAAATCCCTCATTTCCCTGCGCTTGTATATTTGACAGACTTTGATATAAATAATTTTGCATTAAGAAGTAATGAGATTCGTCCGGCTAAATTTGGAGCAGATTATAAGCTAAAACCTCGTGGAAGTAACTATGACTATAACTTTGCTCGTGAAGTATTTAATCCCGGCGCTATGAAGATAGATAGAAATAGCACTAAAAGTATCATAAATACAATAACCAATCCAAACGATATCTATGCATATTTCGTATATGGAAAAGCGTATGATGTAGATGATGGGTGGAAAGAATATACGCCAATAGCGGGCAATACCCAGCCTATATATATAGAGCAAGGTTTATATTGTGGCAAAGGTGATAATTTTGCAAATTGCACTGGTATGGTTGCGCCAAATATTATTCCTAGCGCATTAAGACCTGCCACAAATATATTTGCTGATTTGAGAAGAGACGATCCTGGACTTATGGCGACACAGAGAGGTTTTGTTAAAAATGTGAATTCTCGTGTAGATGCTACTTTGGCGCCTAGTGTGTTTGTTTCTAGATATGCTACTAGTAGAGTAACATTAAGCAATATATCGACGCTTCAAAACGGAGTTCAAACTCTAAGTGTAACTCATCCAAACAGAGCGAGTGATACTATTAGGATTATAACAAATCCATGGTTGATCTACACTTCACATGATACTGCGATATTTATAGAAAATCCGGCATTTGTTGGCGGAGAGGACTATGCTGCTAGATACTCTGGTGTTAGACAATACTTTAATCCTATTAAGGTTCGTTTTACTACGGCTGGCACTTGGGCTGGTGAAGGCGGTATAAAAGGCAAAACAAATAAACAAGTCGGTAATTTCGCCGGTGATAGTAATAGTGAAGCTTCTGTGGATGGCGGAGCAAAAGAAGGTTCTAGCGGAAGAACATACCGCAACAACCGCATTAACTGGTAACTTTCACGCCAGTTAAAATTTAAAGCCTAGCCTTGGTGCTAGGCTTTTTTAAATTTAATCAAATTTAAAAAAATAGTAAAATTTAAATTAGGAATACATTTGAAAAATATACGAAATTTCAGCATTATTGCCCACATAGACCACGGCAAAAGCACCCTTGCAGACAGACTAATCAGCGAGTGTAAGGCGGTCGAAGATCGTCAAATGAGCTCGCAAATCATGGATACTATGGATATCGAAAAAGAGCGTGGTATCACTATCAAGGCCCAATCCGTGCGCCTAGAATACGAGCTTGGTGGCGAAAAATATGTCCTAAATCTCATCGACACCCCAGGCCATGTGGATTTTAGCTACGAAGTGAGCAGAAGTCTGGCTAGCTGCGAGGGCGCGATACTCGTCGTCGATGCCAGCCAGGGCGTGCAGGCTCAAACTATCGCAAATGTCTATATCGCACTCGAACACAACCTAGAAATTATCCCTGTGCTAAATAAAATCGACCTTCCATCAGCAGATCCTGCGCGCGTCAAGGACGAGATCGAGCATATAATCGGACTTGATTGTTCAGAGGCAATCGAAGTAAGCGCAAAAACAGGGCAGGGCATAAAAGAGCTATTAGAGGCGATTATCACGAAAATCCCAGCCCCTAAAACCGATGAAAACAAGCCATTAAAAGCACTTATTTATGATAGCTGGTTTGATAACTATCTTGGCGCGCTAGCACTTGTGCGCATTTATGACGGAGTGGTCAAAAAGGGCGATGAGGTCTATGTCATGGGCACTGGCGGTCGCCACGAGGTGCTAGGGCTTATGTATCCAAACCCTCTTGCGCCGATTAAAACAAACGCCGTGCGAAGCGGTGAGGTCGGTATCGTAGTAATGGGGCTAAAAAATGTCAGCGATGTGCAAGTCGGCGATACGATTACGCTCTATCGCAACCAAGCTTCCCAGCCAATCGGTGGCTTTGAAAAGGCCAAGCCTTTTGTGTTTGCTGGAATTTACCCCGTCGAGACCGATAAATTCGAAGAGCTACGCGACGCGCTAGATAAGCTCAGCCTAAACGATAGCTCACTTAGCTACGAGCCAGAGACCTCGCTTGCGCTTGGATTTGGCTTTCGCGTGGGGTTTTTGGGCTTGCTTCACATGGAGGTTGTCAAGGAGCGATTAGAGCGTGAGTTTAACCTAGATTTAATTGCCACTGCGCCGACCGTTACTTATGAGGTCTATCTCACAGACGGCTCTATCAAGCGAATCCATAGCCCTAGCGAACTGCCTGAGCCAAATTATATAGATCATATCGAAGAGCCTTATGTGCGCGCTACAATCATTACACCGAGTGAATTTTTGGGGAATTTAATCACGCTTTTAAATTCTCGCCGTGGCGTGCAGACCAAAATGGACTATATCACGCCAGAGCGTGTTTTGCTCGAATACGATGTACCGACAAACGAGATTATTATGGATTTTTACGACAAACTCAAATCCTGCACCAAAGGCTATGCGAGTTTCGATTACGAGCCTAGCGATTATAGGCGCGGAAATTTGGTCAAACTCGATATTCGCGTCGCTGGCGAGGCTGTCGATGCGCTCTCTATCATCGTGCCGGTAGAAAAGGCGCAGTCTAAGGGCAGGGATCTAGTAAAGGCGATGAAGGAAATCGTCCCGCGTCAGCTTTTTGAAGTGGCGATTCAGGCTAGTATCGGCAACAAAATCATCGCCCGCGAAAATGTCCGCGCCATGGGCAAAAATGTAACCGCCAAGTGCTACGGTGGCGATATTACGCGTAAGCGCAAGTTGCTCGAAAAGCAAAAAGAGGGCAAAAAGCGCATGAAGGCTATCGGCAAGGTGAATTTGCCTAGCGAGGCGTTTTTAAGCGTTTTGAAGATTGATTAAAATTTGGCTTTTTGGTGAATACTGCCCCGGATTTCTTGTGTGATTTTTGTCGCAGGAATTTTGTGAGGGTAAAATTTGTTTAATTTGTCATTGCGAGCTTTCGCAGAAAGCGAAGCAATCCAGTAAAATTTAGAGTGAGTTTTTTAAAATTCCATAAAATATAAATTCCGATAAATTTTTCTGTGAATTAAAATTTGTTTGAATTTCCATGGATTGCAACGCTGGGCTCGCAATGACAGCAAATTTGGCGCAAGGAATTTTAAAGTCGTAGATTGCCACGCCGTGCAAGCACGGCTCGCAATGACAAATTAAAAGTCAATGAAAATCCCATGGATTGGCATGTTAGCTGCGTTTGCTTGCAAATGACAAATCATAGAAATTTATAAGCCCAAATTTGGGCTTATAAAGTAGAATTTGGCCTAAAAATTGCTAAGGAAATCGTCTAGCAGAAGGTATTTTTTATCAATACTACCTTTGTAAAATTTCTCGAAAGTATCGGTGTATGCGTGTTGGAAAAACTCCGCCTTTGTTAGCTCAATAATCGCGTTATTTACGAAATTTACAAGCTCTGCGTTGCCTTTTTGCGCGCCCACACAGATATAATCTATTTCGCCTACGCTTTTGACGCCAGTTTCTAAGCTAGGATTATTCATCACAACTGCGGCGGCTGTGATATTTGTGTGCATGTAGCCATCGACTTCGTTTGATAGCATTTTTTCCGCGCACTCTACGCCATGTTCGCAGTAAGAAACATCAAAACTATATTTTTGTGCATTTGTTTTGAGCCAATCATCGCTTGTGGTACCCTTTTGGACTATGATTTTTTTGCCCTTTAAATCAGATAGTTTTGTAACTCCGTCAGCTTTTCTGGTGACTACGACTTGCACATCTGCTAGGTATGGCACTGAAAAATCCACTTCCTTAGCGCGCGCTGGTGTGGCAGAAAAGTTGCCGACCACTAGGTCTAAATCGCCGTTTTTAAGCATAGGAAGTCTGTCTTTTGCCTCGATGACTACTAAGTCGATTGAGCCGTCGCTTCCTACTAGCTTTGTGCCGATTTCTTTGGCCAAAGATACCTCAAATCCCTCACTCTCGCCGTTTGCTTGCGAGCTAAATGGAGGCAGGTTTTCTCGTACACCGATTTTAACCTTTTTGCTTGATTGAATTTCTTGCAAAGAGGCACCAAATGCACATGCACAGCCAAGTGATAAAAGTAAAAACTTTTTCATTATATACTCCTATAAATGAAATTTTAGTTTTTTTTAAAAAGATATTAGGAGTAATTTTACCGTGAAATTTTAAAATAAAATTTAAATTTCACGGCAAATGTGGGTAAATTTGAAGAATTTTAGTATAAATTTTTAACCAAAAAGGCTATTTACGCTCTCGTCGTGATATACGCGACGGATAACCTCGCCAAATAGCGATGTTACCGAGATGACTTTGATTTTATCGCACTCTTGGCGCAACGGAATCGTATCTGTGACGATTAGCTCATCTAGCGCGCCCTCATTTAGCCTCTCATAAGCCGGCCCGCTTAAAACCGCGTGTGTGCAAAACGCCATAACGCTAGTCGCGCCCCTTTCTTTAAACGCAGCAGCGGCTTTGACGATAGTGCCAGCTGTATCGATCATATCGTCGATCAAAATCACATCTTTGCCATTTACATCGCCGATGATATTCATAACTTCGCTTTTGTTGGCTTCTTCGCGTCTTTTATCTACGATTACCATATCCAAATTTAGCTTTTTAGCAAAGGATCTTGCGCGCGCCACACCGCCGACATCTGGGCTAGCGATGATAGGGTTTTTTAAATTTTTGTTTTTGAAATAGTCCAAAAACGCCAAAGAGCCATACAAATTATCTACCGGAATATCGAAAAATCCCTGAATTTGTCCAGCGTGCAGATCCATTGTCACCACTCTATCAATGCCCGCTGTTTGCATCATATTTGCGACGAGTTTGGCGCTGATTGGCACTCTTGGGGCTGCCTTGCGGTCCTGCCTAGCGTATCCGAAATACGGCACCACGGCTGTGATTGATCTAGCGCTTGATCTTTTTAGCGCGTCGCTTAGGATTAAAAGCTCCATTAAATTTGAGTTAGCCGGAGCGCAGGTCGGTTGTATGACGAAAACATCCTTACCGCGCACACTTTCGCCGATTTGCACGCTAATCTCGCCGTCGCTAAATGTCTTGATAGAACACTCGCTAAGTGGCAGGGATAGGTATTTTGAGATTTTTTTTGCGAAGTCAGGATTGGCGCTTCCTGATACGATTTTATAGCCACGCATATTTTGCCTTTGTGATAAGATGAGCCCTAATTTTACACCAAAGCTGATAAATTTAAGCTAATTTTCTACGATTTTACTCGGTTCGCCGAAAAGATTTGCAAGCTCGGTTTTTAAAATTTCTTCCTTGCTCACAGCCTCGCTTGCAAGCTTGGCAAGCTCGCTTCTGGTCTTTTGCATATCGGGCTTGGCTGCTTCGGCGCTGATTTCGTAATTGCTCAAATTTGTCTGATTTAGCAAATTTAGCTTGGGTAAATCCTTTGGCGGGGTTGTTAAATTCGGTTTTGGCTCCGCCTCGCGAAGTGGGGCATTTTGGGTGATTGAAATTTTAGCATTTTCGCCAAAAGTCATTTTCAAAACGCTATTTATCGCCCTTGACGCGGCGCGCAAATACTCTTTGTCCTCGTTTTTGGCGCGCGAAATCAGATACAAAGTCGAGTTTTCGAATTTGACAAATTCAAT
Organism: Campylobacter sp. VBCF_04 NA7; assembly: GCF_027737405.1. NCBI lineage: Bacteria > Pseudomonadati > Campylobacterota > Epsilonproteobacteria > Campylobacterales > Campylobacteraceae > Campylobacter > Campylobacter sp. VBCF_04 NA7. Next base: position 40,156 of record NZ_JAOVTT010000005.1, on the reverse strand, counting down.
GCAATTATCAAATTTCTCGCCCAACTCGTAGCTTCTATCGTATAAATTCGAAAGAAATTTATCATACGCCGAATTCGCATTTAGCGTATCTGCGCCTGTTTTTTGCGCTACTTTTTGCTCTAAATCGTTTAAATTTTGGCTAGTTTTGTTTTGCATAGGGGCTGGACTTTGCGCTGAATTTTGCGTAAAATTTGGCGCATTTCGTGGTGCGCTGAAATTTGCATTTGCCTGCGCGCTTTTTGGCGTAGCAAAATTTGGCGCAGAGCCCAAATTCGCCCCGCTTGCACCGCTATCACCAATGGATTTTGAAATTTCGATTAACTCGTCGATTTCTTGCAAATTCACAGCTTCCATCATCAAAAATATCATCATCAAAAGCGAGTAAGTATTATCCGAACTCACGCCTAGCATGCTTTTTGCGCCGGCTAAAATTCGGAAAAATCGCTCATAAATTAGCATGCTAAATTTGGTATCATTTCGCAAAAATTTCTCTTTTAAATTTGCAATCATCTCGTCGATTATGGTCTCGGCGTTGTAGTTTTCGATCTCTTTGACGATTTCGATAGCGCCCACGCGGTCTTGGCGCAAAACGATTTCTAAAATTTCATTGATTTTGGCGGGATCTAGGAGCCCTAGCATATCGGCTACTGCGGTTTGCGTGACATTTTCTTCGCTATAAATTATGGCTTGATCTAAAAGCGTGAGAGTATCCCTGAGCGAGCCAGAACCGCTTCTAGCTAGGATTTTGAGCGCGCCGTTTTCGTAAGAAATACCCTCGTTTTGTAAAATCGCTTCAAGGTGCGAAATAATCGCTAATTGGGCGATTGGTTTGAAACGGAAGTGCTGCGTGCGCGAAAGCACGGTCGCTGGTAGTTTGAGCGGGTCTGTGGTAGCTAGGATAAATTTCACATACGCAGGCGGTTCTTCAAGCGTCTTTAAAAGGGCGTTTGAAGCCTCTTTGGTAAGCATATGAACCTCGTCTATGATAAAAATTTTAAATCTCGCACTAGCCGGGGAGTATTTGGTCTGCTCGATTAGCTCCCTGATATCGTCGATTTTGCGGTGGCTTGCGGCGTCCATTTCGATGATGTCGATATGGCGACCCTCGTTTGCCATTATGCAGTTATCGCAACTCTCGCAAGGCTTCGAAGTGGGTCCGTGATCGCAAAGCAGGGCTTTGGCGAAAATACGCGCGGTCGAGGTCTTGCCAGAGCCTCTAAGTCCGCTAAAAAGATACGCATGTCCTAGTCTTGCGCCATCGAGTGCGTGCGCTAGGGAGCTTGCGATTGCGTTTTGTCCGATTAGGGCGTCGAAGTTTTTGGGTCTGTATTTTAGTGCGAGTGCTTGCAAAATTTCTCCTTGATTTAAAACCTTTAATAATACAAAAAAAACTATAAATTTAAAATTTATCGCTATATTACGCCAAATTTTTCAAAAAAGGATCAAAATGAAATCAATTTTTGTCGCAATCTTTGCACTTTTAATCGCAGGGTGTTCGAGCAATACGCCTGTTTTGGGGCTTAGCCCATATATTTCTGCTGCTACGCCACAAGCAAAAACCAAAAGCGCTGGCGAGCTAAATATCAAAGACTCTCGTCAAAACAGCCTAATCATCGGCACAATCAACGATAATAGCGGAAATTTAATCGACGAGGTTTTGCTTAAAACAGATTTGAGTTCGTGGTTCGAAAACGCCTTTAAAACCGAGCTTGGCGCGCGTGGTGTAGCCATAGGCGCAGGTGGGGCTAACATAAGCGTGGATATCAAAACCCTAAATGCCGCAATCGAGGGGTATTCTAAACAAAATATGAGCGCAAAAGCCGAAGTTTTCATAACTATCGTAAATGGCACTAGAACGATTACAAAACGCGTAGCCCAAGATCAAAGCGAGTTTGCGGCCCTTCGCAATGCCCGCACAATGGAGCCTTTCGTCGAAAGTATGCTAAGAGATATAATCAAAAAATCAGCCGATCAAATCGTCTCTTCGCTTTGAAATTTAAATGCGTTGCATTAATTGTGGCGCATTTTCCCTGCGCCTTTTTTGCGCCTCTTGTGCGCGAACTCTCTCGCAAAACCGCCTAAACGCGCGTGTGGTGGAGGATTTCGTGGTATTTTATTATTACGGATACTCGGAGGTTAAAAATTTAATCCTCTCCAAGCACCATTTGCACGGAAGCGCGGTTTTATCGCGCTTGGCTAAATTTAGTCTAGCGAAATTTCCAAATGAATTTAAGGTTTTTTTAGATGAGAATTTGCCAAATATCACGCGCGAAATCCCAAATTTCAAATTTCAAGCTGTCCCGCTAGATGATGATATTGGCTCTGGATTTTCGCATACTGCCGTTTTAGCCCGCGCGCTAAAATCGCGCGAAATCACGCCAGCTTATGGCGTGATTAAAGCCCAAAACAAGGTCAAATACGCAGGGCAGTCCTTGGAATTTCGCCTAAAACACAGGCGCGATTATAAAATTACAAAAGAGCCAAAATTTCCCGTGATTTTAGTCGATGATATCGTTACAACCGGGCTTAGTATGTTGGAGGCTAGGGAGGTTTTAAAAAAGGCTGGATTTAGAGTGGTTTTTGGCATAGTTTTGGCAAATGCACAAATTTAAGCAAATTTACGCGAATTTTAGGTTACTCAAAAGGTTTTTTTGCTAAAATCAAAAGTTTAAATTTGCAATAAGGAAAGATATGCAAGAAAGTATTTTTGACACACAAGAAATCATAGACATAGATGTTGAAGAATCAATAAAAACAAGCTATTTAGACTATTCGATGAGCGTTATCATAGGGCGAGCTTTACCTGATGCCAGAGACGGCTTGAAGCCCGTGCATAGGCGAATTTTATACGCTATGAACGACCTTGGAGTTAGCTCTCGCCAACCATATAAAAAATCAGCGCGTATTGTGGGCGATGTCATTGGTAAATACCACCCACACGGCGATACAGCGGTGTATGATGCGCTAGTGCGTATGGCACAAAGCTTTTCTATGAGAATTCCAACCGTCGATGGTCAGGGAAACTTCGGCTCGATAGACGGCGATGGCGCAGCTGCTATGCGTTATACAGAGGCTAGAATGACGCCACTAGCCGAAGAGCTTTTGAAAGATTTAGACAAAGAGACGGTCGATTTCATACCAAACTACGATGAGAGCCTAAGTGAGCCTGATGTGCTTCCTGCGCGTGTGCCAAATTTGCTTTTAAATGGATCAAGCGGTATCGCTGTGGGTATGGCGACAAATATCCCGCCACACAGCCTTGATGAGCTTGTAGATGGGCTTTTGCTTTTAATCGACAATAAAAACGCTAGCCTTGAAGAGGTCATGCAATACATTAAAGGTCCAGATTTCCCAACTGGCGGACTTATTTTTGGTAAAAAAGGCATTATTGATGCTTATCGCACTGGGCGTGGCAGGGTCAAACTCAGGGCTAAAACGCATATCGAAAAAAAGGCCAACAAAGATGTCATTGTCATCGACGAGCTTCCATATCAGACAAACAAAGCCCGCCTTATCGAGCAAATCGCGGATTTGGTCAAAGATAAGCAAATCGATGGCATTAGCGAAGTGCGCGATGAGAGCGATTTCGAGGGAATTCGCGTCGTAATCGAGCTCAAACGCGACGCTATGAGCGATATCGTGCTAAATAATCTTTTCAAACAAACCACTATGGAGGGCACTTTTGGCGTGATTATGCTCGCAATCGACGGCAAAGAGCCAAAGGTATTCTCACTAATCGAGCTACTTAAACTTTTCTTAAATCATAGAAAAACCGTCGTCATTAGACGCACGATTTTCGAACTTCAAAAGGCGCGTGCTAGGGCGCACATTTTAGAGGGTCTTAAAATCGCGCTTGATAATATTGATGAAGTGATCGAAATCATTAGAAATTCAGCCGATACTGCGATAGCTAGGGAAAATTTAATGGCTAAATTTGGCCTAAGCGAGCTTCAATCAAACGCGATTTTGGATATGAGGCTAAGCAAGCTAACTGGCTTAGAGCGCGAAAAAATCGAAAATGAGTTAAAAGAGCTTTTGGTCGAAATTTCACGCCTTGAAAATATCCTAAAATCTGAAAATTTAATCGAGCAAATTATCAAAGATGAGCTCTTAGAAATCAAAGATAAATTTAAATGCCCGCGCATTACAGAAATCGTCGATGACTACGATGATATCGATATCGAGGACCTTATACCAAACGAAAATATGGTCGTAACTATCACGCACCGTGGATATATAAAACGCGTGCCAAGCAAGACTTACGAGAAGCAAAAAAGAGGTGGCAAGGGTAGGGTAGCAGTGACTACATACGATGATGATTTTATCGAAAATTTCTTCACTAGCAACACCCACGATACGCTTATGTTTGTGACTGATCGCGGACAGCTTTACTGGCTCAAAGTCTATAAAATCCCAGAGGGCTCACGCACAGCCAAAGGCAAGGCGATTGTAAATTTAATCAAACTCGTAGGCGATGAAAAAATCATGGCGATAATCCCGACTACCGATTTTTCAGATACAAAATCGCTAGTATTTTTCACCAAAAATGGTATCGTGAAACGCACAAATTTAAGCGCGTTTTCAAATATCCGCTCACTTGGCGTAAGGGCTATCAGCCTAGACGATGATGACGCGCTAGTAACCGCGCTAATCGTGCCAAATGAGGCAGGCGAGAGCGCACCGATTGAGAGCGATGATGAAAATGGACAAAATTTAGAAATTTCGCAAGAAATCGAAGAAGTTGAGGGCGAAATTTTAGATGAAAACAGCAGCGAAATCAACGAAAACATGATTTTCATCGCTACCAAAAAGGGTATGTGCGTTAAATTTAAACTCGGCAAGGTCCGCCAAATGGGACGCGTAGCCAGAGGTGTGAGAGGGCTTAAATTTAAAGAAGCTGGCGATGAGGTGATTGGAGCGACATTTATTTTAAATGATAATTTAGAAATTTTAAGCGTGAGTCAAAAAGGTATTGGCAAACGCACCACAGCTAGCGAATATCGCCTCACAAACCGCGGTGGCAAGGGCGTAATCTGCATGAAGCTCACAAACCGCACCGGCGATTTGGTGGGCGTAGTAATGGTCGATGAGGAAATGGATCTCATGGCGCTAACCACAAGTGGCAAGATGATTCGCACAGATATCCAAAGCATACGCAAGGCCGGACGCAACACAAGTGGCGTCATCGTGGTAAATGTCGAGGGCGATGATGTGGTAAGCATTGCTACTTGCCCGAAAGCAGAAAGCGATGATGAGGGCGAAGTGGGCGAAGAAAATGGTGGCGAGAGCCTAAATTTAGAAAATAGCGAAAATCAAATTATACAAGGAGAGAGTGATGAATAGATATAACATCGCAATCGTTGGCGCAACAGGCGCTGTTGGCGAAGAGATACTTAGAGTTTTGTCTGAGTTAAATTTCCCAGTAGCAGATATTTTGCCACTAGCTAGCGCACGCTCGGCTGGCGAGGTCGTAGAATTTGAGGGCAAAGAGTATGTGGTAAAAGAGCTTACCGATACTACATTTGAAGAAAATGAGATTGATATCGCGTTTTTTAGCGCAGGTGGCAGTATTTCGGCGCATTTCGCACCGCTTGCAGCAGCTAGTGGCGCAGTGGTAATCGACAATACAAGCCATTTTAGAATGCAAGATGATGTCCCTCTCGTGGTGCCTGAGTGCAATCCTGGCGATATCGAGCTATGGGAGCAAACAGGAATCATCGCCAATCCAAACTGCTCAACTATCCAAATGGTGCAAATCCTAAAACCACTAAACGACGCTTTTGATATCGAGCGCGTAGATGTGAGCACATATCAAGCCACAAGTGGCGCAGGTAAAGAGGGTATGAGCGAGCTAGTCGAACAGCTCCAAGCGTTTTTTGCCTTTAAGCTCGATGAGTGTGAGCCAAAGGTTTTCGCTCACCAAATCGCAATGAATGTAATCCCTCATATCGATGTTTTCAACGAAAATGGTTTCACGAAAGAAGAGCTAAAAATGGTAAATGAAACACAAAAAATCCTACACAAAAACTTCCCAGTAGCCGCCACTTGCGTGCGCGTGCCTGTCATGAGAAGCCACAGCGAGGCGATTACGATTAAATTTAAACAAGATTTCACGCTTGAAAAGGTGCGCGAAATTTTAGCAAACGCAAAAAGCGTCGTGCTTTACGATGATCCAAGCGAGAAAAAATACCCTATGCCAATCGTGGCGACCGATACAAACGAAACTTTTGTAGGTAGAATCCGCCGCGATATTTATGATGATAAAATTCTCCACCTTTGGTGCAGTGCCGATCAAATCCGCGTCGGAGCGGCTACAAATGCCGTTAGAATCGCGCTTGATTGGATTGAACTTCAAGAAAACAAATAAATTTACGGGCGCAAATTTAAGGCGCCCATTTTGAATTTTGCAAATTTCACTAAATTTAGCCTATTTAAGGAGCAATGATGATTTTTATCGACGCATGTTTGAAAAAACCGACACCTTATACGCCTGTGTGGATGATGAGACAAGCTGGGCGTTATTTGCCCCAGTACATGGCGGTGCGAAAAAGTGTGGGCGGATTTTTAGAGCTTTGCAAGGACTTTCGCAAAGCAAGTGAGGTTACGATCCAGCCTGTGGAGATTTTAGGCGTCGATGCGGCGATATTATTTAGCGATATTTTGGTTGTTCCGCTTGAAATGGGCTTGGAGCTTGAATTTGTAGCTGGGGAAGGTCCAAAATTTAAAAATCCTTTGAAAAATTTGGAAGATTTAAAGGCCCTAAGCCCTGAAAAAGCCGTGAAAAATCTGCAATATGTTTATGATACGGTCGCGCTAACAAGGCAGAATTTAAGCGATGATAAGGCGTTGATTGGCTTTTGTGGTTCGCCTTGGACGGTGGCGACATATATGATCGAAGGCGGCACGACAAAGACTTATGCGATTTGCAAAAAAATGGCGTATTCTAACCCTGAGCTTTTGCACGAAATTTTGCGCGCCGTTACGGAGACGACCAAACTTTACCTTGAAAACCAAATCAAAAATGGCGTAAATGCCGTGCAGATTTTTGATAGCTGGGCGAGTGCGTTAGAAGAAAGCGCGTTTTTCGAGTTTAGCTGGAAGTATATTTTAGAAATTTGCGACTATTTAAAGGCGAAATTCCCGCAAGTGCCGATTATTGTCTTTCCAAAGGGCATTAGCGGATATTTGGATAAGATTAGCGGTAATTTCGATGTTTTTGGCGTGGATTGGAGCACTCCGATAGAGCTAGCTGCGGCAAAACTTGGGCAGAAATACACGCTTCAAGGAAATATGGAGCCAACCCGCCTTTATGACAAAAATGCCATAAAACAGGGTGTTTCGCAGATTTTGGAAGTTATGAAAAATCGCCCGCACATTTTCAATTTGGGGCATGGAATTTTGCCTGATATTCCTGTGGAAAATGCGAAATATTTCATAAATTTAGTGCATGAAATGAGCGTGGGAAAATGAAATACATTTTCGGTCCTGTGAGTTCTCGCCGTTTTGGGCAGAGCCTTGGGATTGATTTAAGTCCAAATTCGAAGCAATGCAACTTCAACTGTGCATATTGCGAATTAAAAGCAAAAAAGCCTATTTCGCAGATGAGCGAGATTTGCGATATTTCGCCCGTGCTTGATGAGCTAAAAGCGGCTTTGGCTAAATTTAAAAATACCCAAGTCATCACGCTTACGGCTAATGGCGAACCTAGCCTTCACCCTAAATTTGGCGAACTTGTAAGCGAGATTAAGGCTTTAAAATTGCCCCAAAAACTGCTAGTTTTATCAAATTCGAGCAGAATTTCGCAAAATTATGAAGCATTTTTGAAATGCGATATTTGCAAATTTTCCCTTGATAGTGTGGTTAGTGAAACTTTTAAAAAAATTGATAATCCGCATAGTAGTGTGAATTTGGACGAAATTATCTCAAATTTGATTAAATTTAGCTCTGAATTTAGGGGCGAATTAGTTATTGAAATTTTGGTTGTTGCAGGTCTTAACGATACTGCGCGCGAATTTGAAGCGCTAAATTCGGTGCTTGAAAAAATAAATCCCGCTCGCATTGATTTAGGCACGATTGATCGTCCGCCTGCGTTTAAAAACGCTAAGCCAGTAAGCTTTGAGAGGCTAGAATTTTTAAGCAAATTTTTGAAAAATCAAAGCGTAAATATAGTCGCAAAACCAAAATACGATAGCGAAAAGCTCGATTTTAGCGAAGATGAAATCCTATCAATGCTAATTCGCCGTCCTCAAAGCCTAAGCGATGTAGAGGCTAAATTTAGCGAACTCTCAAAGGCAAATTTAGCAAATTTGCTAAATTTAGGAAAAATCACCCTAAAAGACGGATTTTATAAAATTTCATAAATTTTGCAAAATACTGCCCTGAAATTTGCTTGTTATTGTCATTGCAAGAGTTTTGCAAATTTGTTTAATCTGTCATTGCGAGCTTTCGCAGAAAGCGAAGCAATCTACGAATTTAAAATTTCGGGGCAGTGTTTTTGCAAAATTTGTGTTAGGAATTTTATTTGCGTGAAAATTTTGCAATGACAAATCTGGCGCAGTGTCCCGCAACCCAGCTACTTCACGCCTTCCCACCATCTGTTTTGCGGTAAATTTGATAGGTTGAAAACCTCCCCCACAAGCGGCGTTGTGATAGTGTATTTCGCCCCAGCTTCCTTGCTAGCGCGCACAAATCTCTCCATTGGCTCGCTCCATTTATGATACGCCAAATCAAATTTCGCCCAGTGTATCGGCAAAAGCACGCGCGCACCAAGCACGCTGGCGTTTTTCGCGCTTTGCTCTGGCATGGAGTGGATCTGCGCCCAGGCGCGGTTGTAGGCGCCGTTTTCTAGCATGGCGATATCAAAGTGTCCGTATTTTTGCGCGATTTGCGCGAAATGCTCGCCATCTCCGCTATCGCCTCCGTAAAAAATCCTAGCCCCATCAGCGATAATCGCATACGAGCCCCACAGCGTGGTATTTCTGTGAAATCTACCGCTAAAATGTCTAGCGCGTTCGAGCGTGAAACTCACACCATTTACGCTTGCGCTCTCTTCTAAATCCAGTTCCGTAATTTTCGCGTCCTGCACGCCCCAGCGAAGCAGGTGGGCGCGCACACCAAGAGGCACGATATAGCGCTCTGCTTTGGCGTCAATCTCCCTGATAGCGCGCATGTCGAGGTGATCGTAGTGATCGTGGCTGATTACCACGCATAGCTTATCTGGCAGGTCCGAAATCCTAGGCGTTATCTCATACGCAAATGGCGCGCCACCCACGAAAATCGGCGAGGCGCGGTAAAATACAGGGTCGGCGATGATATTTAAATCATTTATGCGAAATAGCACACTCGAATGCCCAAACCAGACAAAATCGCCGTTTTTGAGGGCGCTAGGCTCAAATTTCACGCTAGGAAGCGCGCGCGAGGGGTTTTTGCCCTTGGGAGTAAAAATCATATCATAAAGCCAGCTTAGCATGCTTGGCATTTCATCGCTGGTCGCTAGCACCGTAGGCTGGGCGTTTTCGAAGGTTTTGCCATTGTAAGCCTTGCTGGCGCGGATTTTCGCCATAGAAATCTCATCTGGTACTCCGCCAAAAACAGGGTGAAATTTCACGAAGCAAAGCACGAGCGCGCCCAAAAACAAAACCGTAGCAAAAAACCAAAAAATCGATTTTAAAATCATTTTTTCCCTTTGAAATTTTTGGTTTATATTAGCGAAATTTTGAAATTTTGCTTAGACAAATTCTCCAAATTTATTGCCCAATTTTGCAAATTTTAGTAAAATGCGCCCAAAAATAGGAGAAATTTTGATTTACGATGTGATTGTTGTGGGCGCGGGTGCGGCTGGGCTTTTTGCTGCTATAAATTTGCGCGCAAAAAGCGTTTTGATTGTGGAGAAAAACGCCTTAGCAGGGCGCAAAATCTTAGCCAGCGGTGGTGGGCGGTGCAATATCACAAATGCGAATTTGAGTGCGAAAAATTATTTAGGAGATGAAAATTTTATCTCGCAAATACTGCGCCGGCTAAGCGTAGATGAGCTTTTGAGCGTGTTTGCGCCTTTGGAATTTGGCTTAGAAAAAAACGCTCAGTATTTTTGCAAAAACCACTCGCGCGCAGTGTTACAAAAACTACTATCTATGGCGCAAAAGAGCTGCGAAATTCGCACAAATTGCGAAATTTGCGAAATTTCAAAGAGTGGTGAAATTTTTAATTTATTTAGCATTAAAGGCGAGAAATTTTGTGCCAAAAATCTCATAATCGCCACTGGCGGGCCTAGTTTTAGGGCGCTTGGCGCAAGTGATAGCGTGCTAAGCTTTGCGGTGAGTTTTGGCATAAAGTGTGAGAAATTTCGACCAGCCCTTGTGGGGCTTTGTGTGCAAAAGAGCGAGTTTTGGTTTAAAAATCTAAGTGGCGTGAGTCTTGGCGTGCGCGCAAAGCTCGCAGGGCGCGAGATTGTAGGCGAGGCGCTATTTACGCACAGAGGCATTAGCGGGCCTGCGATTTTAAATGCGTCGCTGTTTTGGAGAAGTGGCAAAATCACTCTAAATTTCGCCCCAAATCACAATATGCAAAGCCTAGAAAAAGCCCTAAATGGCGGGAAAAAACAGCTTTCGAGTTTGCCATTTTTGCCAAAACGCTTTGTTTTGGAGTTTTTGCGCTCGCAAAATTTGCAGGATAAAATTTTCTCAAAATATAGCTCCGCAGAGCTAGAAAAAATCGCGCGAATTTTTTCTTACGAGTTTGCGCCTGCTGGCACTTTTGGCTTTGAAAAGGCCGAAATTAGCGCGGGTGGCGTTTGCACGGACGAGCTATGCGCAGATTGTGAAAGCAAAAAAATCCCCGGGCTGTATTTTGCAGGCGAGTGCATAGACGCATCTGGAATGCTAGGGGGATATAATTTGCATTTTGCCTTTGCTAGCGCTCTTTGCGTGGCACGCGCGATAAATTCTAAACTTAGCGCGCGAAATTTGGCTAAATTTGGCTAAAATTTGCAAATTTGACAAATTTTAAAATTCGCCAAATTTCGCAAATTTAGCCCAAAATTATCGCTCAATTTTTTCGATTATGATATCGCCTGATTTTAGGCCTTCGAGTGTGGTTTTGGCCTTTTCGTCGTCTTTAAACTCGGCGCAGTAAATCTCCAAATACTCAATCCCTTTGGCGTTGTTTTGATTCATTAGCTCGATTGCCGCAAGCGCCAAATATGGGCGTTTTGCGCCAAGTTCGGTAGCGCGAGATAAAATTTCTTTTGCCTTGTCTGTGCGAGTGGAATTTAGCAAAAACTCGCCATAAGTCGTTAAAACCTCGGTGTTTTGGCTATCGCGCGCTAGTATTCTCTCATAAATCGCGTCGGCTTTTTCCTTGGCTCCCAGCACATCGAAATTGTGTTGGGATACATAAATTTGGGCGAATTTCATATCGAATTGCGTGCGGTCTTTGGCGTCGATTTTATCGGTGATGATCTCTTTGTTTATGTATTCAAAAACGCTCGCCATTAGCACGGAGTCGTTGTATCCTTGCTCGGCTTCGTCCTCGCTGTCAAATTTCAGCGGATACTCGCAGGCATGCTTGCACAGCGCGTCGGAGTATTCGTAGAGTTTGGCGATGTCGAGGTTCGCACCACCATTAGGATTTTTTTTCATTACAGCGTCGTTTGAATACGCGCTATACGGCTCGGCGCAAAGTGCGCTAAATAGGGCGAAAATCGCGATTAGTATGCGGTTTGTCATTTTCTTATCCTTAAATAAAAAAGTTACTAATTCTAGTGGAAAAATTTAAATAATTACTGAATTTAGACTAAATTTTTAAATTTCATTTTCAAACGCACTTTTTGGATACAGACCGATTAGTTTTTTTACCATTTTGCCGTTTTTATCATATATAAGCGAGGTTGGCGTGCCAAATATCCCGCCAGCGACATTTGATAGGTATTTCACAGAGGCTGGCGCGCTAAGCGTAGGGAATTTTACCCCTTTTTCGCGTGCGGTTTTAAGATCTGTTTCTAGCTCACCGCCACCGCCTAAAACGCCGATTACAAGGGCTTTTTGCGAGGCGTGGATTTCATTTAGGATAGGGGTTTGCGCCCCGCACGCTCCACACGAAGCCGTGAAAAAAAACAAAATCACAGGTTTGTCGTTTCCACTCACGCCAAAAGAGCGAGTTTTAGGGTCAAATTTCGTCGCGATACTCTCGCCATTTAGGGCTAAATGGCGTTTTTCGCCATCGCATGCGCCAAACATTAAAGCGCACGCTAGCCCTAGCGCAAATTTTAAAATTTTAAATTTCATTTAAAACCTCGATTTTATCTAATTTTCCGTGCCTTAAACGCACGACTTTATCGGCGTATTTACCTAATTCTTCGTTGTGAGTGACTAGTATGAGGCTCTTTCCCTCGGCGCGCAGTCCCTTAAAAAGCTCCAAAATCACAGCCTCGTTCGCCTCGTCTAGATTGCCCGTAGGCTCATCGGCGATGATGATATCAGGCTCGTTGATTAGGGCACGCGCGATACAAAGCCGCTGCTGTTCGCCACCGCTTAGCTGGCTTGGTCTATGCTCTATCCTGTGCGCTAGGCCGACCCTTTCGAGCGCCATTTTTGCGCTTTTTTCATCGACGCAGGAGTGGTAGTATTGATTTAGCATGACATTTTCAATGGCGTTTAGGTATGGTATGAGGTGGAATTGCTGAAAAACAAGGCCGATTTTTTTGCGACGAAATTCTAAAATTTGCGCTTCATTTAGCGAGCTGGCATCATCTCCGCCTAGCAAATACTCGCCCTTTGTGGGGCTATCCATCAAAGAAAGGATATTTACGAGCGTGCTTTTGCCGCTCCCGCTTGGCCCCATTATGCTCACCCACTCGCCCTTTTTCACGCCAAAGCTAATGTCATCTAGCGCCTTTACATCGCCAAAATATTTACAAATACCATTAAATTTTAAAATTTCCATATTATTCCTTTAATAAATTTGCCAAATTTGGATTTAGCGCCCGTTTTATGGGATAATAACTCGCACTCAGCGCGAAAATCAGCGATAAAATCACCGCCATTACAAGCCCTATAAATCTAAAATCCACTCCGCTAGAAAATAAAATTTGACCCAAAATTATGGCTAAAAAATACCCGATTATCGCGCCAAATACTGCCCCGCTAACGCACAAAAGCAAAATTTCGCCCAAAATTATGTGAAAGATATTGGCTTTGTTTGCGCCGATAGCGCGAAGCAGGGCGAATTCTTTAATGCGAGAGAGTAGGACCTGGCTTAGGCTAGTGTTTATGCAAATCGAGGTTATGGCTAAAATCGTAAAACCACTTAGTAGCATTAAAAGCTTGATTTTATCAAGGATTATGCCTTGTGTTTTGGATACTTTGCCCACGACATTAAAGCTCATTTTCTCATCGCTCAAATTTTGTGAAATTTCGCTAAGACCCTTAAAATCGCTATCTACGATTGCTTCGGCGTAGTTGATTTCGCCTTTGGCATTAAAAATATTTTGCGCCAAATTTAGCGAGATTAAAAGCAAGCCATCTTCCTTACCTCCGTCAAAAACAATGCCTTTTATGCGGACTTTGTGAGTGAAATTTGCATTTGCGTTGTGCGGAGAAATGCCGATTTCATCGCCTAGTTTCACGCCTAAAATTTTGGCTAAATTCTCGCCGATTAGGGCGTTTTTATCGTCGAAATCCACTCTGATTAGCTCGCCCTCTTTGAGTTGCAAAAACGGCATTGTTTTTGCTAAATTTGAAAATTCCACGCCCATTACCACAGCCGAATTTACCCCTAAATTCGCACTTTTAAATAGATAGCTATTGTGCGCTTTGAGATTTGGAATTTTTTCAAATTTTGCCCTTAGCTCATCTTGGCTAATGCGAAATTCTTGCGCCAGGGTTGGCGAGATTATCAAATTTGCCCCATAAGAGTTTAATTCTCCTGCGACTTTTTTGTCGATATCTGCCCAGATATTCACAAACGCCGCGCAAACTGCCGAGCCAAGGGCGATTGCGATAAAAATCACAAACGAGCGCAAAGAGTTGGCAAAAATGCTTTTTAAGACTATCGTGCGATAAAATTCATTATTTTCTACCATATAAAACCTCCGCTGGTGGCAGTTTTAGCGCGCTACGAAGTGGCAAAACCGAGCCGATTAGACAGATTACAAACCCAAATGCAATGCTTAGTGGCAAAACTAGCAGAGCAAAGCCTAAAAACGAGCCAAAGATTTGCTGTGCGATAATTTGGCTTGCTAAGTATCCCGCGCTCGCCCCTAAAATCGAAGCGAAAAGGCACACGACGAGGGTTTCGGCGATGAATTGCAAATATATAGCCAAACCGCTTGCCCCAAGCGCCTTTAAAAGCCCGATTTCCTTTTTGCGTTTGAAGGTTTCGTTACTAAGCAAGCTTGCGATGCAAATGCTAGAAATGATGAGCGAGAGGATACTCACCACACCCATTAGGCCTTGGATTTTTTTGGTGATTCCGCTCTGGGCTTCGCTCACGCTAAGGACTGCTTTGGCGCTTGCGTTTGGGAAATCCTCGGCGATTTGGTATGCTATGGAGCTAACATAGGCTGAGCAATACCAAGTATCGTGCTCGACGGCGTCTAGGCTGTCTAAATTGCGCCTAGCTTTTACCGATAAATCATCTTCTGGGATTGTCATTGCAGATACTTCTGCTTTGGCGATTTGACCCTCGCGGTGAGTGAGCTTTTGCACGAAGGCTAAATTTGCGATGATTTTACCGCTGTATTCCTCCGCGTCGTGCAAAATCCCCACCACGCGCACAGTGTAAATGCCTAGATCAATCTCATCGCCGATTTTTAAACCCAGCTTTTCGCCTGCGATGACTTCATCATTTGCGCCGTCCTTTGCCCACTCGCCACTAACGCGCCAAAATGGATAAAGGTGCCTTACTCCGACTCTAAAATCAGGCTCATCGCTCACGCCGGCAGGTCTGTCAAAATATGTCCCAACGACCTCGAATTCATCGATTTGCTCGGATAAAAACGGCGCGTAGCTTGTGATATTGTTGCGCCAAAAAATCTCTTTGATTTTCACCAAATCACTTTCGGCCAAAAAATCATCGTTTGCAAGTGGCGAAAAATCGCGCCCTGCAATTTCGATATTTAGGTTGGCAGATCTGGGCAAAACCACGATATTTGCGCCGTATCTTCCAAGCTCGCTTGCTAGTTTGTCGCCGATTTTAAGAGTGATATTTAGCATGCAAGCAATCAAGCCAACCGATAAAAAAATCGTCAAAAACGCTAAAAATTTCGACTCCTTAGCCCCAAAAATCGAAGCTTTTAAAATTCTAAAAAACATTATTTAAGCTCCTTTAAAGTGCCGTTTTCATCGACGAAATTTTGCGGATT
The DNA here is from genome assembly GCF_027737405.1 of Campylobacter sp. VBCF_04 NA7. NCBI lineage: Bacteria > Pseudomonadati > Campylobacterota > Epsilonproteobacteria > Campylobacterales > Campylobacteraceae > Campylobacter > Campylobacter sp. VBCF_04 NA7. The sequence continues at coordinate 24,798 of NZ_JAOVTT010000005.1, read as the reverse complement.
TTGAGTGAAAATTTCTTCGTTTTTTTCATTTTCGAAAAAATAAATCCTGCCATAATACAAATAGCTAAATTTCGATGAATTTGAAATTTGCGCGCGCGAAACGGGGTCGATGACCTGTTTTTCGACGATTTCGCTAAAATAGCTTGCCCCGCTTAAAATTTCGCTAAGCGCGATTTTCACGCGCTCGCCGTCAAAGTCAAATTTCATAGGGATTGGGTTGCAGCCGCCCATTTTACCCACACTTGGCAAGAAAATTCGCACATTGCACGCTATGCAGATTAGCTCGCCCTTTTTTTTGACATAGCCCATATCTCCGCAAATCGAGCACGCGTCAAAGACCGCAACCGGCGAGAGATGAGTGCTAAATTTATTTAGCAAAAAAAAGCGGATTTTATGCCCATCATCGCTGATATAGGCGTATCTGTGAAGGCGCCCGTCTTGCAAGGCCTGCGCGTCAAAAACAAACTCGCCATTTACGGGCTCTACGAGCGTGGGCGTATCAATCGTAGGCGGGCGAGAGGCCACTAGCAGATAATAGAGGCTAATGGCGCAAAATAGGGCGCAAAGTGCGAGTGTGCAGAGGAAAGTGCGCCAAATTTTAAACCTTGCGCTTTTGTTTATGCGCCAAGCGATGATATTTTCATCTCGCGCTAGTTTTTTGGGGGCTAAATTTAGGTAGAAAAGCCCCATAAATAGGGCGATTGTGCACAAAATCAATATTAAATGCTGGTTGTTGTGGTAGATGATTTTGGCGATTATGCTTAGAAATTCGCTCGAATTTATAAATTTTAGCGAGGCGAAATTTGCGAAGTATCCGCCCTGCCTAATCCCTAGCCCCACAAATCCGAGCTTAGCGATGAATAAGAGGGCGCAGGTTAGGGCAAGGGCGCCAAAATTTGCGCGCGCACGATTTTTTAAAATTTCGCTATAAAGCAGGTAAAATAAAACTAGGCACGAAAGAGCCAAAATCACCATAAAAAGGTTTAGAATAGCCCCGCTATCAAGGAGTTCGGTGCTAAAAATTTTAAAATTTGCGCTGATTAAAAAATACTCAAAACAGGCGCAAACGCCAAGGGCAAAAATGCAAAATTTGGCAATTTTTGAAAGGCAAAATTTAGCGCAAAAAGGCAGTAAAAATAGCGCAATCAATGCTAAAATATCAAAGAAAATTTTGCCCTCTTGCGCGATTAGACTATGATTTAGTGCGCTAAAACAGGCACCCCCAAACACTGCTCCAAAAAAGGCAAATGCAAAATCTTTTTTGCCAAAGTGCGCGGCGATGATAAATAGTGGCAAAAATGCCAAAACAAAATGGTAAAAAAATATCGACAAAACTGCAACCTAAATGTGAAATTTTAGAGCTGTTTGAAATAAGCCAGATAATTTTAAAGCGAAGCTTTAAAATTATCCACCTCTAAGGTTTTACAGGGGTGGGGGTTGGTAAGGGGGAGGGTAGCGTCTCCTAAAAAGCGCGCCCTCCCCCTTACAGAGAATTTCAAATTTCGCTTAAAATTTAAAAAATCGTTCAATGCAAAATTTAAGTAGAATTTTGCTTTAAATTTTACTGGATTGCTTCGTCGCTGTTTCACAGCTCCTCGCAATGACAGCAAATTTGCAAATTACTTCGCTTTTCTTTTGCGTTTTGACTAAATTTACAAAATTTTTCAAACACTTCTAAAATTTCACCCAAAAAGGGTGAAATTTTGTTATTCTTTTGGAGTTCCAGTGTATGCAAATGTGTATTTCACATCAAATGCGCCCCACCATTTACCCACGCCTGTGGCCTTGTCAGCGTGGCGACCAAAGCCGTTTGCGCCTGGGTTTTCGATATGGAAAATCAGCTCATAATTTCCCACGCCATTTTCCATTTTGACATTTGCGCCATAGTGTGGGCCGTCGCTTGCGACCATTGGCATGAAATTTCCCTTTTGGATTTTGCCGTTATCTAGGTTTTTTAGCTCGTAGCCGATTTTTAGGTATGGGATCCACTCACCCTCGCCAAAGCCGTTTGCATTGCCCTCGATCGCGTGGATATCAGCCTCTAAGTGAATATCAGCTAGGCTAGGGGCTAGATCAATGCCCTTTGGCTCCATGTCGATTGGTTGTAGATACACAGCGGCGATCTCCATGCCGTTCATCTCCACAGGCTCACCGATAGGTTGCTCGCCAGCGAAGGCGATACTTGAAGCAAGGCTTAAAGCCAAAACTGATGAAAATAATTTTTTCATAAATTCTCCTTTGAAATAGATTTGTTTTTTTGTTTGATTATCAAAATTCCAACTATTAAAGCCACGATTAGCGCAGCTTGCGGGATAAGGCTCTCTTTGTAAGGGTAAAATCCTAGCCATGTAATCGTTGGCAAGCCCTCGATTATGCTTGGCGTAAATACCTTGCCCTCGACTAGCTCCATTATTCCCTTGCCGACAAAGACAATCGACATATAAAAAATAATCGCCGAAGTTATCATAAAAAACGGCTTGATCGCGATGCGAAGCGAGAATTTTTTGATTAGGATATAAACCACGAGCAGTGCGATTACACCCACGACAAATCCCGCACCCACCATACCTAGCGCGCTCGGAGTTTTAGCGTCGATTATGAGCGCTAGATAAAATAGCACCGTCTCGGCTCCCTCGCGATATACCGCTAAAAAGACCATCCACCATAGCATTTTGCCGTCTTTTTCGCTCAGGCTTTGCGAAATCGCGCCACTGATATACGCGCTCCATTTTTTCGAATTTGCATTTGAAAGTAGCCAAAACCCGACATAAAATAGCAATCCCACGGCTACTAGCATGACTGCGCCTTCTAGGATTTCGCGACTTTGACCTGCTTTTGCGGCGCCAAAAATCGCGCTTATGCCCCACGCTGTGGCAAAACTAAGCACAATTGCGACCGCAAGCGCGCTATAAACGATTTTTAATTTGCCCTTGTTGCCTGATTTGATAAGTAGGGCGATGACGGCAGCCACGATGATTAGGGCCTCCATACCCTCGCGCAAAATAATTATAAGCGAGTATAAAAACAGATCCCATGCGCTAGAATTTTGCGTCAAATTTAGGCTCTCTCCAAGTTGCGCGAAAAGCTCGTTTTGCGCTGCGATAATCTGCTCTTTTGGCGCGCCAGAGCTAATTAGGGCTGAAATTTTATTAAAGTTAGCCTCGGTGTCAAGTTTGAGTTGGGAGTTTTTGGCTCCCACGAGGGCTTCTATGCCGCTTTCTTCGTATTCGTCGAAGTAGATATTTCCGCTCTCATCGATTGCCTCATCGGTTTTGCCAGCCTCATACAGAGCCAAAACCTGCGCCATTTTGGATTTTATGTTTGCTACGGTTTGGCTAAAATCTGCATTTTGCGCCACTTCGCTTTCGCTAGTGTTTTGCGCGCTTTGTGGGGCTAGGGCGTAAGTTTGGCTAGGCAAATTTTGCGTGGCACTAAGAAGCAAATCGTCTAAATCTTTTAGAGATTGGTTAAATTTCGCTTCGCTCGTATTTAGGCTATCGCGCAATAAATTTGAGATAATTCGTTGAATCATTTGGTCGTTTTTGCTAGAAACATATTTTCGCACGACCTCTTCGAGGCGAGTGTTGCGATAAATGTCAAATTTAGCCTTGTTTAGAGCCGATTTTAGCGCGGTTTCGTCTTTGTTATCAAAGGCAGTTTTTGCATTATTTAGCTCGGTGATAAAATCATTATAAACGCTAAGCCATGGAGAATTTGGGTCGGAATTTGGGGCTTGATTTGCCGAATTTGCACCCGAATTTGCGCTAGAATTTTGCGTGGTGTTTGGGGTAGAATTTTCGCTTTGATTTGCGCTGGTTTGAGGCTGTTCTTCGCCCTCGTTTTGATATTGTGCGACTAGTTTATGACCGCTTTCGATGATTGGCAAAATTTCAGTGATTTCGCTATTTAGCTTTGCTATCATAGCCTCGATTTCGCCCCTTGGAGTGCCTGCTTTAAAGGCTTTGCGGATATTTCCAAACTGCTTTTCCATAGCGTAGGATTTTTTCTGTCCTAAATTTATGCGAATTCCAGCTTCTAAATTTTCAAAATGGCTAAAATACGCCTCTTGGGTTAGTTTGCGCGCACTAGCGCTATCGCCGTTATCATACGCGCTCAAAGCCTGCTCAAATTTGGCCTTTATCGCCTGGGCATGGACTTGGTAATCTGCGCCAAAAAGCGATGATAAAAACAGAAAAATCAGTAAAAAAGATGATTTTAGGATAAATTTCATAACCTGCCTTTTTGCTAATTGGTTTCAAAATCAGTTTGGGATTATACAGCAAAATACTTAAACTATAATAAAAATGTTTATCAAAAACAAGGATAAATGATAGCCGAAATTTAGCCAAATTTAAGGCAAAATTTATGCGAATTTGAAATCGAAATTTAGTGAAATTTAAAGATTAAATTTGAGAAAATTTATTGAAATTTAGGGGATAAATTTAAAAGTAGTCGGCGAACCGACTACTTAATTTTAATGGAGTTTCGACCAAACTTTGCTTTTCCAAAGTCCAGCGAAAACTGATAAAATCGCGAAATATAGCATTATGTAAAGTGCTGTTTTTTCGCGCTCATCTTTTTTGCTATCGCCGACTTCTTCGAGGTAGGCGACGACTTGATTTTCAGCTTCTTGTGTCAAACCAACGCGAGGCATAGATGTGCCTGGGAGTTTCTTTTGTGTATCGTTGATAAACTCGTGCAAATAATCAGGCAATTTCGATCGAATCATCATTGATAAATCTGGCGGAGTAGAGCCCATGTAGGCTGCGACTTTCTCCATATCGCTTGTGATTTTGCGACCAGCATATTTGACATCGTGGCATCTTTGGCATGAGTCCTCGAAAACCTGCGCGTTTTCCATTGCGCTTGGCGCGATTGAGCGTAGATATGCTACGATATCTGCGATTTCTTGGTTTATATCATCGCCAAGTCCGTAAAATGCTGGCATTGGGTGCGGATTTTCATCGCCAAATTTATGATCTAGCTTCATCGCCATTACAGGATCTTTGATAAGAGCGGCTAGGAATTTTGGTGAGTATAGATATCCTGCGCTGCTAAGATCTGGCGGATTTACGCCATAAGCTTCGCTAGCGCTTGTCGCGTCCATTGGAGCGTCCATGCCAAGCTTGCTTACGCCGTGGCATGCCACACAACCTGCGTTCATAAAGGTATCAGCGCCTCTTGTGGCGTCACCTTTGATAATGTCGATTTTGTTGATTTCGTCCCAAAATAGCGTAACTTTGTCTTGTTGGTTTTTCGCGTCTTGAAGCGTTCTTGTCGCACTTGCGATCATACCCTCATCGCCTGAATTTTGGGCTGTTTCTAGGGCTTTTTGCGCCTTTTCTACATTTGTAGTAGCAAGGGTGATATCCTCGGCTGCAAAGTCGTAATTAGCAGGATCGACATGCGGGCTAAGTCTAGTATGAGCAAAAGGCTCAATCATCCAGTATAAAACCGCTACTAAAACAACGAGTATTGCTAATGTTTTTATCTCTTTCATCTTAACCTCTTTTCTTTCTTTCTGCGATTGTTATCAAAGGCAAGACAACTACTATCAATGCGATATAAAGTATCGATAAAATAAAGCCCCAATATGTATTTGGCATGCCAAGCTCTGCGCCGTCTGCTGGGAGTTTGCCAAATAGGCTTAAAAGTATCATATCGATTAGTAATACCCAAAACCAGATAAAATATGCTTTGTTTCTGTGAGCTGGGGCTACGACAGAGCTTCTATCCATCCATGGAACTATCATTAGTGAAACGCCAGCGAATGCAAACGCCATAAGTCCGATATCTGCTGCCTTTAATGGTCCAACATCGAAGAAAAATCCGCGTAAAATTTCATATTGCCACAAGAAATACCACTCTGGGTAGATATGGTTTGGTGTTTTGAGGCTGTTTGCAGGGTCGAAATTTATCGGATCCATTGCAAAATTGAATTGAAATCCAACCAAATAGAAGAAAAATATCATAAAGATTGAAAGATATAAAAAGTCTTTTGATAAAAATCCTGGCCAAAATGGGATAACTTTCGCATTTTTTGTATCGCCGCTTAGGAATTTTTCACTCTCTACCTCAAAATCGATTTCTTCGCCGTCTAGGTTATTGACATGAGGGACGCGAAGTGCGTAGAAGTGAAGCGCGATGACAGAGATTACGACTATCGGAAGCAAGCAGACATGAAGCATAAAAAATCTTGTCAAAGTCGGATCGCTTACAGCGTAATCGCCTCTGATCCACTCTACCACGGCCGGTCCGATAACTGGAATTCCGCCGAATAAATTTGTAATAACCATAGCCGCCCAGTAGCTCATTTGCCCCCAAGGAAGCATATATCCGCTAAAAGCTTCGGCTGAAAAAAGTATGAAAAGTAGCATACCGCTGACCCAAATCATCTCTCTGCCTTGCTTATATGAGCGATAATAAAGTCCCACAAAAGTGTGGATATAAATCACCAAAAATACGACCGAAGCAGCCACTGCGTGGATATGTCGCCATAGCCAGCCATATTCTACCTCTTGCATGATAGTTTTATTTACGCTATCAAACGCCAAAGCAGCGTCTGGTTTGTAATACATTACAAGCATTAAACCGCTTACGAAAAGCACGATAAATAGTGTCATCAAAATAACGCCCATAGCCCATAAAAAGCTGATGTTTTTCGGAATCCAATACTCCGTCATCATAACTTTCATAAATTTATTAACAGCAAGTCTTTGATCTAACCAATCCAAGATGCCTGTTGATTTTCTTACATGCATATCAATCCTCCTACGCTTTGCCCATTAGAGCTTGATATTCAGGGCCTTCTTCGCCAAGGACAAGTTTAGTTCCGTCGATTTTAAATGGAGGTATATCCATACCGCGTGGTGGCGGACCAAACACAGCTACGCCGTCAGTGTTGAAAACGCCTCCGTGGCATGCGCAAACGAATTGTTTAGAAGCTGGTTTGTAGCTAGGGATACAGCCCAAATGCGTGCATAGACCGATACAAAGCGTGTATCTAGCGCCACCTACGACGACATCTCGTTCATCGTTTTTGCCCATATCGGCTGTCTTTTTGAGAATAAATATTGGCTTTTTGCGCCACTCTGTCCTGTATAGCTCTCCGTCTTTAATCGGGCTTAAATCCACAGTCGTTACGCCGGCTGCTTTGACGCTAGGAAGCGGATCCCAGCTTTTTTTCATACCACCTAGTGCAAATACGCCACCCACTGCGGCGACCGCACCAAATGCAAGTCCGATAAAGCCTCGTCTATTTTCACTAAAATCAGATTTAACAGACATCTTTACCCTTTCTTTTTGTGAAATAAAAGGGTAATTCTAGCCAAATAAATATTAAATTTAATTGATTTGAGTTAAGAATTTTGGCTTAAAATGCCTATTTAAGGGAATTATTTAATGAAATTTTAAAATTTAGAGTTTGAAATTTTATTTTTACAAACTCTAAATTTTATATAATAAATTTTACAATCTAGTCGATTTTCCCGAGCGAAAATATGCAACGATTGCCAAAACAAACATAGAAGCTGTCATTATATATGCCCAGCTTGGCACAGGGATTTTTTCGCCGGCTGCGTAAGAGTGCATACCTGTAAGGTAAAAATTTACTCCAAAATATGTCATTATGACGCTAAAATACGCAAACATCGACGCTACGGCGAAGGCAAATTGTGAATTTAGCTTTGGCATAAATCTAAAATGCACCACAATCGCATAGACAAAAATCGTAATCAAAGCCCAAGTTTCCTTTGGATCCCAGCCCCAGTATCTGCCCCAGCTCTCATTTGCCCACACGCCACCTAGGAAGTTTCCAGCTGTTAGCAAACAAAGCCCAAGAATCATCGACATTTCGTTGATTCTAGTGGCTTCTGTGATATTGCGCGCGATTTCTGGGTTGTTTTTGCCGAAGCAAAACATCAAAAGCGTGAAAATTCCAAGCAACATACAAAGCCCCAAAAATCCGTAGCTAGCGGTGATTACAGATACATGGATTGTCAGCCAGTGCGATTTAAGGACTGGTTGTAGGTTTGTGATTTGCGGATCCATATCGCTTAAATGCGCGACCATTAGCGTAATTCCTGCCATAATCGCCGTTAGCGCCAAAGAAATTGCAGATTTGCGCGAAAAGAAAATTCCACTAAGCGCTAGCGCCCACGCGATATAAATCATCGACTCATACGAATTCGACCACGGCGCATGTCCTGATACATACGCGCGAAGCCCAAGTCCGAAAGTATGTATCAAAAACGCCACTACATTTACAAACCAAACTAGATTAAATGCCCATTTTAAGCCTAAATTTGGCTTCATCATACGGATAAAAATAAAGATTAAAAGCAAAAATCCAGCGATTGTATAAATCGAAAAAAGTCGTTTGAAAATATGCGCGTTGTTGTATAAAATTTCATATTTTATCGCACTCTCGCTAGGTGCTAATTCGCCACCATTTTTGATTTGATAATCCTTGATAATGCTTAGCATTTTGTTTGCGCTTTGCCAATCGTTTTTGTTTTGGGCATAAATCACAGCTGTGGCAAACATCGCGCTCATATCGCGCACCTTATCTCGCTCGCTCTCGCTTAGCATTTCAAGGGTTGCAAACGGCGAAATCCATGTGCTATCGTTTGACTTTCCGGTAGGGATTATGCGGAAGTATTCGCCCATAATCGCGCCGTAAAACACATTTACTCTCTCATTTACTTTGATGATTTCTTTATCGAGCGTAGAGCGGTTACCAAGGGGTTTGCGGTTGATTTCCTCGCTTAATTTATCAAGCTTATAAAAGCTCTCATTATCCTTCATTTCGAAAAAATCCATCATCGAAGCGTATTTTTGATTTTCGTTAAGACCTAAAATTTTGCGCAGTTCCTTATCGCCTACGCGTATGATTTTGGCGGTGCGCCAATAATCTTGATTTAGCATAAATGAAAGCAAGGCTTCGTTGTGATTGAGCGTAATCCCGTCCTCGCCCTTGTAGGTTTCGCCACGGTAAATTTTGTGCAAAATTTCGCGCGAAACTGTATCAAACGGCTCCATACGACCATTGAAACCTTGCACGACTAATTTGCCAAGTTCTTTGCTAAATTCCTTATCAAAATTTGGCAAATTTAGCTTGATTTCATTTAAATTCACACTCTCATTTCCCTCTGCGTGGGCTAAATTTGGCGCAACACAGGCGAAAATTACAGCCAAAATCGCCACGCTTTTTGCTAGGTGAGTGTTTTCACTGATGAGTTTAGAAAGCTTGAAAAAGCGTGAATTTGGGTTTAAAAAGTTTAAAAACATGCCAAGGCAGAGCAAAAAATATCCTAGATATGTCGGGAATTTGCCCGGGTCGCGATTTACAGATAGCACGGTGCCTCCCTCGTCCCTGTCATACGAGCTTTGGAAAAATCTGTATCCGCCGTGATCTAGGACATGGTTCATATAAATATCGTAATCATAGCTGTTTGTGCCGTCTTTGACGGTAACTTCGCTCTTGTATCCTGAGGGCGAGTTTGTGCCTGGGTAGCGATCCATGACGAAATCGCGCAAAGCTAATTTAAACGGCAAATTTACCATTTTTGGCCCCAAAAGCGTGATAAAATTTGCGCCACCGACTTCGTATTGAAGGCCTTTTTCGCCTTGGATTACTAGCACCTCTTTGCTTTCGTTGTTATAACTAAGATCTGCGATAATGCCACCCATACCGGCTAAATTTTCCTCTACCCTAACAAATTTTTCCACAGCTGAGCTTAGCAGGCTAACTGGGGCGAAATTCGTCCCCTCAAAGCTATAAAGCGATAAATCATCGATTAGATTATCCTCATTTTTATTTAGTGCGATTTTTTCGCTAGTGCCCATTTTAGTGGCGTTTATGTCGAAATTCGAGTTTATATAGAATTTATCAGCGTCGTTTTTGATATAGATGAAATATTTGGTTTTTGGCATGGTATTAAAGCTAATGCTAACCTCGCCTAGCTCGATACTCTGCCCAGAAAGTAGCGAAAGGGACTGTTTTTGGGTATCGTTTGAAAACAAAAACTCGATTCTAGCGGGTGCGCTTTGGCTCTCGTCTTTGACCCATTTTAGCTCGCCGTGCGGGATAAATTCTTTAAATTTCAAATTTGCGTTTTTGCCATTTACATCTAAATTTAAATCAAATTTCATTTTTCCTACGCCGCTTAGGTAGTTTTTTTCATCGGCTGAGATGAAATTTTTATCCTCGCCTATGCTAATTAACTGCACAAATTCGTCCTTGGTGCTAATTAGCGAGCTTTCCTCTCCCTCTCTAATGTGCAAATTCCCCTCAAATCCAAAATATCTCGTAAGCCCAGCCCCAAGCAAAATAAAAAGAAAGCTTAAATGAAATATAAAGGTTGGAAGCTTTTTGATATCGCCGAGGCGGTAGCGGTAGATATTGTAGGCCAAATTTAGCCCCAAAAGTAGCATTATCAGCCCGAACCACCACGCATTATACACACTCGCCCACGCTACTGGCGTGCCAAATGCAGTCTCCACAAATGTCGCCACCGCGCACGCGATAGCCAGCAGGGCAAGCATAATGCTGGCAGATTCCATGCTAAAAATAGATTTCATATTTTTCCTTGCTAAATGATAAATTTTATTAAAGGGGCGATTTTAACAAAAAATTCTTAAATTTTCGTTGCGATAAATCAATAAATAAATCATCGCAAAAAGCGTATCGATACCAAAGCAAAATTTAGCGAAATTTTGCATTAAATTTTACCCATAAGCATAATTGCAAAGAATTTTGCGAAGCAAAATTCCATAAATAAATGCGTGCATAGCACGCCACTTTGCAAGCGTCGTCGGGGGTTAGGGGGTTGGTAAGGGGGGAAGGGGAGCGACCTCGCAATTCAAGCCCCCTTCCCCCCTTACAAAAGTTTTAAAATTTTTTGCCATTTTGGCGGTTGGCAATTTAAAATTTGGCGATTGCTTCGCTTCGCTCGCAATGACACTTAAAAGTAAAATTTCGGGTTAGTATTTCATGCTTGCGGACAGCGAAATTTTATTTTTTATATGCAAATTCACACACCTTGCCTACGGCTTGATTGCACGGAATTGCCGAGATAGAATTATCTGGCGAGCCGTCGATGATTTTATCTGAATACACTAGATAAATTATGCTCTGGCTTGCTTCGTCAAACATACGCACGACATGGGTTTTTTTAAAGATTAGCGAGGATTTTTTCGCAAATATATCTTCTTTTTTAAGCTCTTCTTTGATTATGATTTTTGGGGCTGTTTGGCTGCATGAAACAGAGGCTTCTGAGCGGTCTTCTTCGACGCCAACAATCTCTTTTGCGCCACCTTTTTTGGCGTATGAGATGAAGCATGTAACCCCATCGATTTTAGGGTCGCTAACGCTGATAACCTCGATTCTATCGTTTTTGCCAAAAATTCTAAACGAAGTATTTACGCTATCAATCACCTCGTAATCCTTAGCAAAAACTGCGCCCAAAATCGCACAAACAAGAAAAATTTTTTTCATTTTGACTCCTTAAATTTGACAAATTTTAACATTTATAATTTAAAATATTGTAATTTTTTTGTCAAGGAATTTTATGATTGAAGATATTTTTAGAGAATACGATATCCGCGGAATCGTGGGCGAGGATCTAAACGAAGAGAGCGTTAAGGCGATTGGTTTTGCCTTTGGTATGCATTTGCGCCATTTAGGCCGTGAGCGTATCAGCGTGGGTTATGATGCGAGGCTAAGCGCGCCAGATATGTTTGAATACCTAGTAAGTGGGCTAAACTACGCTGGGCTTAGGATTTTTGATATTGGCCTGCTTCCTACGCCTGTGGGGTATTTTGGCGTATTTACGCACAAATTTGACGCAAACATTATGATTACAGGCTCGCACAATCCGAAAAATTATAACGGCTTTAAAATCACAATCGGCACGGATAGTTTTTTTGGCGCACAGCTTAAAACACTCGGCCGCCAAGTGGCTGAATTTATGGCTAGTGGCGTAGAGATCCCAACAAATACATTTTGCGAAAAATATAATATTTTGGGCGAGTATTTGGATTATTTCGAAAAAGAATTTGCAAATTTGAAAAATTTCAAAACACCATTTGTGATTGATTGCGCAAACGGCGCAGCAGGTGTTACGGCGTGTAAAATCGTGGAAAGACTTGGCTTAAATGCTAAAATTTTATTTCCAGAACCTGACGGAAATTTCCCAAATCACCACCCAGATCCAAGCGAAGAGAAAAATTTAGTCGATTTAAAAAATGCAATTAGCCAAAACGGGCTAAATTTGGGCTTTGGTTTCGACGGAGACGCCGATAGAATCGCCGTGCTAACAGCGAAGCGAAATATCAAAGGCGACGAGCTAGCCTGCCTTTTATCATTAAATATGAAAGAGCCGAAAATTTTGGGCGAGGTGAAATGCTCGCAGGTAATGTATGATGAGATAAACCGCCGTGGCAAGAGCTTTATGGGCAAAACCGGTCATAGCAATATCAAAAAGGCTATGAAGGAGCTTGGCATTGATTTGGCGGCTGAGGTGAGCGGGCATATTTATTTTAAGGAGCGATATTTTGGCTTCGATGATGGCGTATATGCGATGATGAGAGTGTTAGAACTCGTCGCAAAGGGCATTGATTTAGACGCTGAGCTTGACGCGCTTCCTGTAATGCACAGCACAGATGAGATTAAATTTAAAACCACAGACGCCGCTAAATTTGAGATAATTGAAAAATTTAAAAATTTAGCCAAAAACGGCATTTCTGGGCTTCCAGCCGTGCGCGATATGATAGAAATCGACGGGGTTAGAATTCGTTTTGATGATGGCTGGGCTTTGGTGAGAGCTAGCAATACCACGCCGATAATCGTAACGAGATTTGAGGCTAAAAGCCCTGAATTTCGCGATGAAATGCAAAGGGTGATAATGGGCGCATTAGAGGAGATTGCAAAATAATGGAAAAAGAGCTAGTCGAGCAAAATATAAAAGAGCTTCTTGGCGCTAGGGCTGAATTTTTCGCGCTACTAGACGAAAAAGTGCCAAAAATAAAGGGCACAGATGTGTTTGATTTCGCAAACGCAAAAGAGGCGAATTTAAAGGAAATTTACGCCAAATTTTACGGCTATGATTACGCTATTCGCAAGCTTTTGCCGTATTTATACAAGGCGTATGGAGTGAGCTTTAATGTCTGAAATTTTGATTGATAAATCAGCGTATTTTCACAATCTTTCGCAAATTTCGCAAAAAGTAGCCAAAGAGCGCATTATGCTCGTGCTTAAAGACAACGCTTATGGGCATGGCATGCGCGAAATCGCGGGTTTGGCGCGTGAGTTTGGTATCAAAAGAGCCGTTACTAGGACGCTAGATGAAGCGCGCGAAATTTCAGAATTTTTTGAGCAAATTTTAATTCTTTCGCATATTCCAAACGGAAACGAAAATCCAAATTTTATTTATGCTGTAAATGATATGAGCTATTTTGCACGCCTAAAAACAGGCACGAATATTCATATTGTCGCAGATACAAATATGCATAGAAATGGAATTTGCGCCTATGATTTGGACGAAGCACTCGCACTTTGCAAAAAACACTCGTTAGCTTTGCGCGGATTTTTTACCCATTACCGCGCTAGTGATGAGCTAAGCTCTGATTTTTACGCGCAAAGGCAAAATTTCGCCGAATTTAAAAAAATCGCCAAATTTAAGGCAAATGAGGCTGGATTTAATGAGCTTATTTTTCACTCATCAAATTCAGCTGCGATCGAGCGCAGAGCGGGGTTTGACGATGAGTTTGTGCGTGTGGGTATGGCGCAGTATGGATACGCTCAGTTTGATGAGAGCCTAAATTTGCGCCCTGTGCTTAGCTTGTGGGCTGATTTAATCAGCCAAAGAGTGCTTAAAAAAGGCGAAAGGGTAGGCTATGGCGGGGTGTTTTGCGCGCCGTGCGATATGAAAATCGGCACCTATGATTTAGGCTATGCGGACGGGCTTTTGCGATACGCTGGGCTTGGGGATTTGCGATTAGGTAGTGGCGAAAGGCTACTTGGCAAAATGTCTATGGATAGCTTTTGCGCTGAATTTGGCGGAGAGCGGGTGTGCGTGATAAATGACGCCAGAGAGTGGGCGAGATTTTTTGGCACGATTGAGTATGATGTGTTAGTTAAACTTCATGAAAAAATATCAAGGAGAGTGGTATGAACGAGTTAGAAAACCAAAATGGCGCCGAACAAATCGGCTATGACGGCGAAAAAGGCGCAAAAGGCGCAGAGCAAAGCCAAACCTACAATGGCTCTGCTAATGTCGAGAAAAAATCATCAAAAGGCTGGCTAAAATGGCTGATTATCGCTGGCATAATTTTGGCTGTGTTTGCGATTTTCGCCGTGCCTGTGTATAACAAACTGACCCTAAAAGACGAAGATGTCAATGCGGCCTGGGCGCAGGTGCAAAACCAATATCAAAGGCGTGCTGATTTGATTCCGAATTTCGTCGAAACCGTCAAAGGATACGCAAGCCATGAAAGAGGCACCTTAGAGGGCGTAATCGAGGCTCGCGCGAAGGCAACGAGCGTGAAAATCGACGCAAACGATATCGCAAATAACCCAGAAGCCTTTACGCAGTTTAACAACGCACAAGGCGAGTTAAGCTCGGCTCTATCGCGCTTAATGCTAGTTGTAGAACGATACCCTGAGCTAAAAGCAAACTCAAATTTTACGGATTTGCAAAATCAGTTAGAGGGCACCGAAAACCGCATAGCTGTGGCTCGCAAGGACTATATCGCTGTGGTGCAAGAGTATAATAAGATGATTAGGGTTTTCCCTACAAATATCATTGCCAAACTCGTAGGCAAGGGCGGAGCTAAGCCTGTATTTAACGCAGGCGAAGCCAATCAAAACGCGCCAAAAGTTTCGTTTTAGATGATTGAGCAAATTTACAAAGACGCCATAACGGATAAAATCTCAAAGGCCGAAGATGCGAGCGACGCTGAGATTATCTGCGTGCTAAGTGGCGAGGCTTTGGACTTAGAGCCCCTTAGCTGGGGCGTGGCTTGCACGATTGCCTTTGTAGTGGGCACTGCGCTGATGTTTTTCCAGCAAGTAGGCAAAGTAGGCGCGTTTGAGTTGATTGCGATTGTATTTTTGCTCTTTAAATTTCTTTTTTCTAAATTTCCTAAATTTTTAGAATTTTTTATCCCTAAATTCTTTAAATTTAGGCTTACTTACGACTTTGCCGTGAGTAAATTTGAACTGTTTGGGTATGATAAAATCCCAAACGCTGTGATTTTTTGTGTTTGCAAAAATGAAAAAATCGCGCATATAGTTTGCGGTGAAAATATCAGCGCAAAGATTGATAATTCTGAATTTTTGCAGATTGTGCAGGAATTTTGCGTCCAGGCAAAAACTGCGAATTTTGGCGAGGCTGTGAGTGCGGGTATAGATAGGCTTTGCGCGCTAATAATGGCGAAAATCCCCCATGAAATGGGCGATAAAGATGAAATCAAAGAAAAGATTGTGGAAATAAAATGAGAAGAATTTTGCTTTTTTTATTTTTGGCTTTATCTTTTTCGCAGGCTAAAATTTCAGACTATCTAGCCTTGCCAAACGACACAGCTATTATCGACGAGGCGGGTATTTTGCGCGCCTCTACGGCTGGTGCGTTAAACGAAATTTTGCTTAAATTTGACGAAAATTCCACCAATCAAATCATGGTCGTAACCCTAAAAACGCTCGGGGATTACTCTATCGAAGAGGTCGCGAACGAGCAGGCTAGGGCGCTTGGCATAGGGCAGAAGGGCTATGATAACGGCGTGCTTTTGCTCGTCGCGCCAAACGAGCGCAGGGTGCGTATCGAGGTCGGATATGGCTTGGAGGGCGTGCTGACTGACGGCGTCTCAAAGCGCATAATCGAGTATAAAATTTTGCCCCATTTTAGGGCTGGGGATTTTGAGGGCGGAATAGTTTCTGGTGTGCTTACGATCCTCGATTTTATCGAGAGTGGCGACATAAAATTCGCCAAAATCGAGCGCGCTCAGGGCGAGGAAATCGATATTGATTTCATAATCTTTATGCTTTTCTTTTTCTTTGTATTTTTTATGATGATGAGAAACAAATCACGCTCGCACGGGGATTATGGCAACACTATCATTTTAGGCGACGGGCTTGATGAAATTTTGCGCGGTGGTTTTGGCGGCTCTGGCGGATTTGGCAGAAATGGCGGATTTGGCGGCGGTTTCGGTGGCTCTGGTGGATTTGGGCGCAGTTCGCGGGGAGGTGGCTTTCGCGGTGGTGGAGGCGGATTTGGCGGTGGCGGTGCCAGTGGCGGGTGGTAAGCCTGCAAATTTCAAATTCAAATTTTAAATTTAATCAAAAAGGCGAAAATGTATATCATACAGCGCGAATTTAGCGCGAATTTAGAAGTCAAAAAGTCAAATTTCATCGCGCATTTGGTGCCGTTAGCTGAGTTTGAGAGCGTGCGTGAGCGACTAAAACACGAACACCCCAAAGCCCGCCACATCGTCTGGGCGTATCGAGCGCTAAATGAGTATTCCCAAATCGTCGAAAACCAAAGCGACGACGGCGAGCCCAAATCCACGAGCGGCCCATCGTGCCTAAATGCGCTTCGTGGCGCAGGTCTGATTGACACGGCTGTGCTTGTGGTGCGGTATTTTGGCGGAATCAAGCTAGGCACTGGCGGGCTAGTGCGCGCGTATGGTGGGGCTGTAAATTTAGCGATAAATGCGAGCGAGCTAATAAAATTCGAGCAAAAAGCCCCATGTGAGTTTTTCGTGCCGTTTTCGCAAATTTCAAAATTCGAGCACTTTATGAAAAAGCAAAATTTCGCTTACACGCTAAATTTCACCGACACAGGGGCTGTATTTTCGTGCGCTCTTTCTCAGGCGCAAACAGCGATTTTCACGGATTTCGCGCAGGGTTTCATCGCGCCATTTGAAATACTTAGATTGCCTGAATTTTAAATTTTCCACATAATATTATTGTTATTTTTTTATTTTAAGTTAAATTTTATAAATCACTTTGTAAAATTGAGAGAAATTTTATCGTAAAGGAAAAAAATGCCAAGACCAACCCCTAAAAACAACGAAATCAAGCTAGATCCGGGCAGATATATCGTCTCGCGCACCGATCCTAAGGGTATCATCACATTTGGCAATGTGTATTTTTGCGCTATTTGCGGGTATAGCGTCGAGGAGCTACTTGGTCAGCCACACAACATAATCCGCCACCCAGATATGCCAAAAATCGCGTTTAAGCTCATGTGGGATACGATCCAAAAGGGTCGCGATTTCGTCGCAGTCGTCAAAAATATGGCGAAAGACGGAAGCTACTACTGGGTCATGACCGAATTTATCCCTAAAAAAGACCCCGCCACAGGCGAGATTGTCGAATACACAGCCTACCGCAAGGCCCCGCCACGCGCTGCAATTGACATCGTCGAACCGCTGTATAAAAAGCTTTGCGCCGCAGAGGAGCAAGGCGGTATGGAGGCTAGCGAGGCGCTGCTAAACGAGTATCTCAAAAAACAAGGCGAGACTTATGAGAGCTGGGTTGTGCGCATTACTGGCAAGTCAAACCCGATTACTGCGCTGTTTTTCAAGGCGATGAGGAAGCTTTTCGGCTAAATTTGGCTTGAAATTTGATGATTTAAATTTGCGTTGATTGTGAATTTTGATTGTTTAAATTTTAGTTTTTTAAATTTTAGTTTTTAAATTTTGGGTTTGAAATTTTAGTCGTTTAAATTTTATGACTGAAATTTTGATTATTTAAATTTTTGTTTGAAATTTTAAATTTCATTTCCCCCTTTTGCCTAGACCTCGCGTCTAGGCTTTTTTATTTCGCATTTTTTCCGCTAGCGCAACTTCTAAACACTGCCCCGAAATTTTCATTTTGCCGCCATTGCGAGAAGCGAAGCAAATTTGCCTTGATTTGTCATTGCGAGGAGCTGTGAAACAGCGACGAAGCAATCCAGGGAAATTCTAAAAAATTTTAATTCACAGATAAATTTCTAATCAAAAGTAAAATTTTTAGAATTTTCTCTAAATTTTTCTGGATTGCTTCGAAATACTTCGTATTTCTCGCAATGACAGATTAAATGTCATTGCGAGCATAGCGAAGCAAATTTGCCTTGATTTGTCATTGCGAGGAGCTGTGAAACAGCGACGAAGCAATCTAGGGAAATTCTAAAAAATTTTAATTCACAGATAAATTTCTAATCAAAAGTAAAATTTTTTAGAATTCTCTTTAAATTTTTCTGGATTGCTTCGAAATACTTCGTATTTCTCGCAATGACATAACTAGCGAAAATTGCCTCACACTGACAGATTTGGCGAATTTATCACAAAAAGCATATAGCTTCACAATGACAAAATTCAAATCTCATAATACAAATCTTTCCAAAATGGATTTACGCTTTCAATCAAAGCTAGTTTTTGTTTTCTGCTTCCGCCTTTTAGCTGTTTTTCGCGCAAAATCGCACTCTCTACGCTATCGCAACTCTCAAAATACCCGAGTTTATCCACGCCATATTTTTCGGTAAAACCTTTGAAAATTTTGTTTTTGTGCTCGTAAGTTCTGCGTTTTAAATCATTTGTTACGCCGATATACAAAGTGCCGTTTCGTTCGTTAAAAAGGATATAAACGAAGTATTGTTTCAAATTTTTGCCTTCATTTTTTGTAAAGTATATCAAAATTCGCCTGATTTGTCATTGCGAGAAGCAAAGCAAATTTGCTTTGCTTTGTCATTGCGAGGAGCGAAGCGACGAAGCAATCTAGGGAAATTCCAATAAATTTCAATTATCAAATAAAATTGACAAATTTTAGAATTCTCTTTAAATTTCCCTGGATTGCTTCGCTACGCTCGCAATGACAGATTAGCCGAATTCGCGTAATGCCACTCTTTGTTTTGTCATTGCGAGGAGCGAAGCGACGAAGCAATCTACGAGTTTAAAATTCAAAGCGCTAAATTTGCAAATTTAGCGACTTTAAAATTCTCCAAATTCCCCCAAAAACGGCGCAAAAAAAAAAACGGCGATAAATTTTATCCTTTACAAATGTGTAATTAAACTTCGTTTAATTTTTAAAGAGTTAAAATACGGAGTTATTTATCACATTTTGCGATTAAGTTCGCAGAAAAAAGGAGTTTTTCATGAACAAGGTCTATAAGCTCAAAAGGAGCTCTCACGGCGTCAAGGTCGTTAGCGAGATCGCTAAGGGACACAGTGGCGAAAAAACTGTGCGCGAGGGGTTCGGTAGCACAATTTTTTCAGGCATTGGCAAGATAGCGAGCGCGCCTGCTCTGGGACGGCTGGCTATGTCGCTAGCTACGATAGTGGCTATTAGTGCGCCATTTGCACCAGAGGGTCTGTATGCAGAGATAGTAGAGGGCACATCTACTGGGACTAATACTATTGCTATTGGCAAAGACTCTTATGTTAGAGCAAACAATGGTATTGCTGTGGGCACAGATGCCAAGGCTGGTCATAAACTGACTGATATGTATATCCAAGCTAGCTTTATTAACGATAACAATCCTACCAAAGTTATGGTCAAAGCATATACAACTGCTCAACTAGCTGAGATGGGAATTACTGGTGCGACCAAGACTTACTATTACGCATATTATATGAAAAGCGGTAATGAAATAAAAGTCGGTGGTTTGGATAGGGATAAGGATTTATATAAGAATAAAGATATTAACGGAGAGCTAAAATCTGAATTACTTCGAGCTTATGCTTTTGATAGTAGTGAAAGTTATACTAATCTTAACCAAAACTGGGTTGCAGGAAATGGTGACACCGATGCAGATGTGGCAGCACATGTAGCACAATTTATATATAATAACAGAAATAGCTCTGAGAAAGAAATTGGCGATCCTAATCGCTTTTTCTCTGATAAAGTCGTAATAGCTGGTTCAGACGGCACACAGATTGCAATCGGTCCAAATTCTTATGCTATGGATAAAGGTGCAGTTGCTCTTGGAAATAGTGCGACAGCGAATGGAGATTACACTATCGCTATCGGTGAAGAGGCTATGGCGGCTACTATGCAAGATTGGAGTGGCGGTAATATCGCTATCGGCGGTAAAGCAAAAGCTGTCGAAATGAATAGCGAAGATGAAAATGATAGACCAGGACAGAGCACCGCTGTGGGATATAGTGCATTTGCGACTGGTGGTCAGGCGATGGCTTTGGGTGCGAATACTATCGCAAGTGGATATGGCTCTATATCAATAGGCGGAGATGATATCGGTGGTACAAAAAGTGATTTTAAGCTAGGAAAAATTGGTGAATATTTGTATGTCATCGGCGGTGAAGAGCACGCCACCGACCATATTAAAATTTTGCAAGGTATTTTTAATGGAGATTTGGTAGTTGTTGGTAAAAAAATACAAGTTAATGAAAATAGAACAGAAGCCCAACAAACTGAAATCAAAGCTAAATATGGCGATTTGATAGGTGAGCTAGCAGAAGGCAATCTATACATACCAACGACAGCTAGTGGTCTTGGCTCTATGGCAGTAGGTCAAAGCTCTGTTGCTAGCAATACCTTCTCAAATGCTTTTGGTTATATGGATATAGCTAATGGTATCGGTGCTAGCGCGATAGGCACATACAATGTAGTCGATGGTCACGGCTCGACCGCTGTGGGTGCAGAAAATACCATAGTCGATGTAAATTCTACCGCTATCGGTGTAATCAATACAATCAGTGGTGGCTCGACAAACGCTATGGCTACTGGTAATGGAAACATTGTCGAAGGTAGCAATTTTTCTATCGCGGCTGGTTACTATAATGAAAACCATGGTGATAGCACTATCACAGTCGGTCTATATAATGATGCTAATGCTACAAGTGCTGCCGCTGTCGGTCTAAGCAACTATGCTCTTGGCGAAGGCGCTATCGCCGTGGGTGGAAAAAATGTGGCACAAGGCGATTATTCGACCGCATTTGGTTTGAAAAACAATGCTACGGCGGATAATACCCTAGCTATCGGAACTTTAAATAACGCTACGGCTATGAATTCTATGGCTTTGGGTGCTGATAACAACACTACTGCTGAGTTTTCTGTCGCTGCTGGTATGAGCAATGTCGCCGAGGGTATGCAATCAGCCGCACTTGGTTTTAAAAACACTGCTAGTGCTGCTAAATCTTTCTCAGTCGGTATGGACAACAATGTAACCGTAACAGGTGTCGAGAGTATCGCTCATGGTTATGGCAACACAGTAAGCGGTAAAAACTCTATCGCTATGGGTTCTGGCAATACCGTAACTGGCAATCGCTCAGGTGCATTTGGTGATCCGAATATTATTGATAGCGATGATAGCTATGTCGTAGGTAATAATAGTAAGATAAAAGAAGGAGATAATAGCGTATTTATCTTAGGAAACAAGGTTACTAACACTTATAAAAATTCTGTATTTCTTGGCGATGGTGCAGCGTATGAGACAGGCAAGACCTCGGCTAGTATGGATACATACTCTACAAATTCTGTCGCGATAGGAAAGATTGCGGCAAACAAATTAAGCTTTGCAGGTGCTAAACCTGAGGGCGTAGTCAGCATAGGCAACGCCACTGCTCCACGCAGAATCCAAAATGTCGCCGCTGGTCTGATCTCTGCTGATAGCACAGACGCAATAAATGGAAGCCAACTATACTCTGTGATAGAGAATTTGCCAAGTGGCGGTAGTATCACTAGCGACGACAGAGTCGTAAGAATCGATAATGATAAAATAGTAAGCCCATATATACACATAAACGGTGTAGCAGGCGCTCCTGCTACTTCTGCACAAGCTACTGGCACAAACGCCGTAGCAATTGGTGCAAATTCACAAGCTAATGGTGATAACTCTACTGCGTTTATGGGAACTACTGCTACTGGTGAAAATGCTATGACTTGGGGCACAGGCGTAAGTGCTGGTGGATATACGGAACAAGTCAAAATTTCAGATTATGAGACACATGATCTTTATCTTCGTGGAGGAGATGGGTCCAATAAAGATAAAATCGGATATGTTTTACCTGGTCCAAGCAAATATGATCCAAATACTTGCATGACTGCGACACTTTATTTTGTAGATGATAATAATAAAGAAACTGGTGAATATGAGTGTGTTGGGAATTGGTTTCTTACCCCTGATAGAATAGTAGAAGCTAATGCGCAGGTCGAAATGCGAACTTCACATGTAGAAGTTACTAATATCGCAGGAGGTAAAAACGCCACTGCATTTGGTTATAATACGATTGCTGGGGGAGATCAATCTACTGCATTTGGTGAAGCTACGCATGCTGGAGTAAAATATCAATATGATAATAAAGATGTTACTCCTATCCAAAAAACAATCAAATTAGAAGATGGTACAGAAGTTGTGGCATGGGTGCTTATGAAGGAAGATGGTACTTATGTAGAAGGATTTGATTCGCAAGCAAGTAGTAGAGATCGCAGAGCTGAAAACGGCGAATTATATTATATGAATCGCGACAAAATGATGAGTAGTATAAATAAAGTAGTCGCTGGTAAAAACGCTACTGCATTTGGCGAGGGAACCAATGCTAGTGGAGACAATTCTACTGCATTTGGTTATAGAACTATTGCTAGTGGAACAAGAGCTACTGCTTGGGGACATCAAACCATAGCTAGTGGCAAGAGAGCAACTGCATTTGGTATGGAAACACAAGCGACAGGAAGCCAATCTACTGCATTTGGTTACAGAACTATTTCTAGTTCTGAAAATAGCGTTGCTTGGGGTTCTAATACTGAGGCTTACGGTATAGGTTCGACTGCTTGGGGTTCGCATACTAAATCAGCAGGAGATAATTCGACTGCTTGGGGTAGAGAATCTCTGGTAAGTGCAGGCGCAATGACTTATGGTGGTAAAGATTACACTGATGTAACTATTGAAATTAAAATCGAAAAAGTGCCTTCTCCGGGAGATCCGAGTGTAACGATTAATACTGGTTATTATTTTGTGCAGGGCAAAGATGAAGAAGGAAATATAGTAACCATATATGATAATAATCAAAATTGGCTTTGGAAAGAAAGTGGTGATACTGATTTAGACCAAAGAAAAGAAATCGCAAAATGGATTTTGAATAATAATGGTTCATTGGCAGCCGATTTTTCAACTGCTTTTGGCGATGGCTCGAAAGTCTATGCTCCTAATGCACTTGGTGCATTAGGCGGTATTATTGAGGGAAAGGCAGAGAATTCAGCAGCTATCGGCAAGGGTGCGACTGTATCTGTGGCTGATACCATAGCACTTGGTAGCGGTTCGGTGGCTAATAGAGATAATGTAGTTACGCTTTCATCTTTCGATGAAAACCGAACTTATAAAGGCTACGATGTTCAAACACGAACAGCAGGCAAGGACAATTTAAAAATGCCTGATAACGCTGTATGGATTGGCACAGCAAATGCTATCGCAGTCGGAAATATAGATAAAAATGTAACTCGCCAAATCACAGGCTTAGCCGCTGGTAGCGAGGACACAGACGCAGTCAATGTCGCTCAACTAAAACGAGCAGTGAGCGGTGCCGGCACAGTTTGGTCTGTGGGTATAGACAAAGATGGCACTGGCACGAACAAAGACGGAACTCTTACATTTGGCAAACACACAGTGGGCACTGAGGATTATAATAAAACTGGTCTTGACTTTATCGCTGGGGATAATGTAGATATCTCGTATGTCGAGCTAAGCACGGATAATAATAAAACCGCTAGTGCTTATGGCATTAAATTTAGCGCGAAAGATACAAATGTAACT
The DNA here is from genome assembly GCF_027737405.1 of Campylobacter sp. VBCF_04 NA7. Lineage (NCBI taxonomy): Bacteria > Pseudomonadati > Campylobacterota > Epsilonproteobacteria > Campylobacterales > Campylobacteraceae > Campylobacter > Campylobacter sp. VBCF_04 NA7. The sequence goes on along the minus strand of NZ_JAOVTT010000005.1, from coordinate 1,051 downwards.
TCTAAAAACGGAAGCGTAATCATCACTAGCGAATACAATGCCGATACAATGACTACTGGGTATGATCTAAAAGTCCCTGTCAAGCTAACCGATAACAATGGAACTATTAAACTTGTAAGTTACGGCATAGACGGAGACGAGAATTCAAGCAGACCAGTCAAGATTACAAATTTAGCTCCTGGTGAAGCTGATACAGACGCTGTAAATGTATCTCAACTAAAAGAGGCAGCCGAGGGTAATAGAACTTATCTTACTGTCAATGGTGGCACAGAAGCACCTAAGACCCCTGGTCAATACACAGATGGTAACCTAAAACTTACTCATGGCGGTGAAGATAACAACACCTATGACCTAAAACTTGCTAATAACCTAACAATAGGTGAAAAAGGCGATGGCACACCTGGAAAACCTGGCGAAGATGGTCAAATCAAAGTTATCGACAAAAATGGCAAAGATGGTGTAACTATCGGTGCAAAAGATGGCGAGGGAACTATCGGTATCAATGGTAAAGATGGTAAAGATGCCCAAATCACAGTAGCTAAGGGTAAAGATACGCTTGATAATAAAGAACCAGGTAGAATTATTTATAAAACTACAAATAACGAAGGTAATGAGATTACATTGCAAGTTGCTACTATGGATGACGGCTTGAAATTCGAGGGTAATTACCGAGATGGCACTAATGACCCTATCGCTAAAAAATTAAATGAGCAACTAAATATAGAAGGAACTCATACAGCTGGTAAAGACCAACTAACTACTGGCAACATTGGTGTTATCAATGATGGAACTAAACTAGTTGTTGAACTTGCTAAGGATGTAAATTTAACAGAAAGCGGAAGTATTTACTTCGGCAAAGATGGTGCAAAAATCAGCAACGATAATGGAGACATTAAAGTTGGTGATAAAAACGAAGGACCAGTTAAGATTACAAATTTAGCTCCTGGTGAAGCTGATACAGACGCTGTAAATGTATCTCAACTAAAAGAGGCAGCCGAGGGTAATAGAACTTATCTTACTGTCAATGGTGGCACAGAAGCACCTAAGACCC
>NZ_JAOVTT010000004.1:0-139967 GCF_027737405.1 Campylobacter sp. VBCF_04 NA7 | reverse complement strand
TTTAGGAGACGCTACCCTCCCCCTTACCAACCCCCACCCCTGTAAAACCTTAGAAGTGGCTAAATTTTAAAAAGCGTTGCTTTTTAAAATTTAGCTGGTTTTATTTTTACGGAAATGCTTCGCATTTTTGCATACGCACAGACAATAATCACAAATTTTCATTTTTTCAAATATTTACTATCTTGCGTTAAAATCACATTTTATTTTTCATCAAAGGAGAAAAAATGGGATTACTTTCATTTGTTGCAAATGCTGGTAAAAAGCTACTTGGTATCGGAAACGACGAGCAAAATGTCAAAGACGAGATTACCAAAAACCTCTCTTCTACCCCAATCGAGGGCTTAGATGTCAAAATCGAGGGCGATGTCGTTAAAGTAAGCGGAAACGCCGACAAGGAAACTCTTGAAAAAGCAGCTCTAATCGCAGGAAATGTAAATGGAATTTCAAGCGTAGAAATCGAAGGCGTCAATGAAGATAGCGAAGAGAACTACTACACTATCGTCAAAGGCGACAACCTTTCAAAAATCGCTAAGAAATTCTACGGCGATGCTAACAAATACCCTGTGATTTTCGAGGCCAATCGCGAAGTCATCAAAGACGCGAACCTAATCTATCCAGGTCAAAAAATCAGAATTCCAAAAATCTAAATTTATGGGCGCAAACGCGCCCTACTCTTTTTTTATTTTTCAAATTTTTGTATAATCACCCAAAATTTAGCTAGGAGCAGGTTATGAAAAACGCTTTTACTATGATCGAACTTGTTTTTGTTATCGTTGTTTTGGGAATTTTATCTAGTATCGCTCTGCCTAGAATGAACGCCAGCAGGGACGATGCCGAAATCGTGCGATTGATGACAAATATAAAGACCCTTACTAGCGATATCACAAACTACTACAACGCAAACGGCTGTCTTAGCAACAATCCAAATTTTATGAGCAATGTCGCCACATTTAGCTCAGCCACTGGTGGCGCGCACACAGGCAACGGCTCGTGCCTAGCTAACGGCGGTAGCGTGTCAATGCACATCAGAGTCACAAACAAACCTTGCTACGCCCTAACTTACGGCGTGAGCGAATACATGGGTGCTTGGGTGCGCGTAGATGGTATGAGCGCGGGTGCTTCAAATGCGTGCAAACTAGCGCACAATGAAGCCACGATGAAATCAATGCGCGATGTGAGTTTCACATACACAGACGAAACTGGCGCAAACAAAACAGCCAAAGGCACACGAATCGGCGGATTAAATCCGAATAAATTTAGATAAAATTTTTAAAATTTGGTGCAAAATTTTAAAATTCTAAAATTTTGCGCCAAAATTCTTTTGTTTTGGATAAAATTACGAAATTCTATCAAAAGGAGTTAATGTGCGAATTTTAATCAACGAATTTCCAGGAGACGGCTGTCCGCAAACCAAGGCTTTCGATGCAAAAGAGATTTTTTTAAACACAGCAAAAGACGATGAAAATCCTGGGAATTTCGTCGTTTCGATCTATGTGCAAAACCAAGAAATTGCTCTGTTTTCTTGCGCCAAAACGCCAGCATTTGAGGAATTGCAAAAGAATTTCAAATCAATGATTTTCAAAAAAGGCGTATTGGTGATAGATATCCAACTTAACTATCTCAATGGAAAAATGGTTTTAAAATCATCATCTTTTTGTGAAGTATGATTGAAATTTAGCGCAAAATTTTGAAATTTGCGTCAAATTTAACTACTCTAAAACTTTTATCACTATTTATTCGATATTTTATAACCAATTTCGAACTAACTTTCTTCTTTTAAATACAAAACACAAAAACGCAATCGCCAAAAACAAGGTAAAATTTTTGTATAATCGAAGCTCTTTTTGTGAAAATTTTACGATTTCTGCGTCTTTTCCACTATAAAATTTTAGAATTTTTGTTTTCTGCTCGTCTTCATAAACAAGCGCTTTGTAAATTTTATAAACATCGCCAAAACTTTCCTTTTTTACCCAAAATGTAAAAAAATAATTATTTTTGCTCAAATAACTAACTATCGGCTCAAATCCCAAATTTGGCTCTACGACCTTAATACAACTATTCCCAGCGTTATTTTTAATGCAGACATTGTAATATTTTCTAGGCGATAAAACCTCATCTCTAAAACTTTTTACCGCTATCTCCCCGATAGATGTTACTTTTCCTTCGATATATTCGGTATTTTTCAAATTAGTTTCTATATTAAACGATATAAAAAACAGCACCCCAGAAAACAAAATATAATAAATATTTTCCAAGATAAATTGTATAAATTTATTTGATTTCATAGATATTTTTCGATAAACCGCCATTACAGGCGCAAATTTCGCTAAATTTACGACCTGTAATCTGCGTTTATTTTGACATATTCATAGCTCAGATCGCAGCCATACGCGCTAAATTCGCCCGCTCCTAGCCCCAAATCGCATGAAATTTCAAATTCGGCCTTTTGCATAACTTCGTGCGCTAGCCTTTCGCGTTCCTCATCTAGCTCGCGGTGCGCGCTATCATACACAAGCGCGTCGTCGTATTTTATCACGAGTTTTTCGGCGTCGCACTCTATCCCGCACGCGCCGATTGTAGAGGCTATGCGCCCCCAGTTTGGATCCTCGCCATAAATCGCTGTTTTGACAAGCGGAGAATTCGACAAAGCCTTGGCAGCCTTTTTGGCTTCATTATCATTTTTCGCGCCAAAAACTCTGAATTTTACCAGCTTATTCGCACCCTCACCGTCTCGCACAAGCATTAAGGCAAGGTCGAGTGCGAGTTTTTTCAGCGCGGCACGAAATGCCTCTTTATCATAACTAGCGCGCGCACTGGTCGCTAGCATGACGGTATCGTTCGTGCTCGTATCGCCATCGACACTGACCCTATTAAAGCTATCCTCCACAGCCTCGCTTAAAAGCTCGCCCATATCAGAGTGCGGGATTTTCGCGTCGGTTAAAATATAGCAAAGCATAGTCGCCAAAGCCGGATTTATCATACCTGCACCCTTGCAAATGCCTGCTATGTGAAATTTCTCGCCACTATCTAAGCTAACTTCGTAAGCAAACTCCTTTTTTAGCGTGTCTGTCGTCATAATCGCCGTGGCTATGGCCTCAGAATCGCGCGCCATAAGGTCGAAATTTTTCGCTGCCGCTATGATTTTTTCTTTTTTTAAACGATACCCAATGACGCCGGTTGAACTCATCACAGGATTTACTAAGGGCGTAAATTTTGAAATTTCAGAGAAAATTTCATCTATATCGCCAATACCAGCTTCGCCGGTCATTGCGTTTGCGTTTTTAGAATTTATCAAAATGAAATTCGTGCGAAATTCCCCGCCGTTTTTCTCTAAAATTCGCCTAAAATGCGCTATTGGCGCAGCGGCAAATTTATTACTCGTAAAAATCGCGCTTATAGCAAACGGCTCGTCGGCTCTAATAAATCCCAAATCATTTCCGACCTTTTTAAAGCCAGAATTCAGCCCGCCAAAATAAAATCCGTCGATATTTTCTAGACCGTTTTGCAAAGGGGCAATTTTATACATATTTCATCTCCTGCGGTTTGTATTTGCTTCTAATTAGCTTTTTGGTATCCCTGATACCCTCGGCTGTGCCGATGACTAGCAATTTCGCGCCAGTGCCGATTAGATAATCCCCATCAGGCATAGCTACAAAGCGGTTGTTAGCTTCCTTCACGCCCACGATATTTGCGTTTGTCATCTCTTTGAGGCGGGTTTCTTTGAGGCGTTTGAACCTCATCCACGAAAACTCAGGGACTAAAATTTCTTCGATATCAATCGGAGAGTCTTTTTGATAAACGAGGCGTTCTAGGATATTTTCCATATCTGGGCGCACGCTAATCGCCGAAAGACGCTGTGCGGCGAGTTTGGACGGCAATACGACAGAATTTGCGCCAAGTTTTTTGAGGCGTTCGCTGTCGCTGTCGCTGTCAGAATTCGCCATGATAAAATACGGCGTAATACGCCCTAGCTCTTTTTCATAAAGCCTAACAAGCGTGATAATAGCGATATTATCGGCTAAATTTGGACTTAGCGTGATTATGGATTTTGCGCTTGAAAGGTGTGCTTTTAAAAGCGTTTTTTGCTCGTGCGGATCGCCGATTATGTAGTATGGGTATAAATTTTCATCAGCGCTTTTTGCCAAATCTGGGTTTGGATCAATGACGACAAATGGGATATGATTGGCGCGAAATTCCTTCGCCAACTCCGCACAATACGAGTTGTTATAGCATATAATGTAGTGATTTTTGAGCCTTGCGATATTGTTTATCATAGCTTGCTCCCTGATTAAATTTTGCAGTGTTCCTTTTTTGATAACTTCGACGACGACACCCAGACAAAACGAAAATGTCCCAAAGCCCATCAAAATAAATGCGATTGTAAAAAGTCTGCCAGCAGGCGGGATTGGCGCCACCTCGGTAAATCCGACGGTGGTAAATGTCATGCCTGCTTGATAAATTGCATCAACTAGCGAAAATCCAGCGGTGAATATATAGCCCAAAGTCCCCACCAACTGCATTAAAACAATGATAATTAGTGGAAGTCTAAATGGGCGTAGTTCGTCGTAAATTTCGCTATAAAGGTTAATGTCCGGTTTAGTAGAGCCGGACCAGTTGAGGAATAATTTTATTCTGCCTAAAATAGACATAAATTCCTCTTTTTAAGGTTATTTTGATTGTTTTTTCATTGTTCTTAGAGTTGAAGCAGCTACTTTGATTTTTCTTGTAGTGCCGTCTTCTAGCTGAACGCGAACTGTGCGTAGATTGACTTGGAATTTTTTCTTAGTTCTGTTGTTTGCGTGGCTTACATTGTTTCCTACCATCGCACCTTTGCCAGTGATTGCGCATCTTCTTGCCATAATAAATCCTTATAATTTGAAAATAAACGGCGATTATATCTTAAAAAATTTCAAAATTTGCTTAAATTATACAAAGTATTAAATTTAGCAAAATTTATGAGAAAAATTAGTAAAATTGCGGGTTTTATAAATTTGATAAGGAAATTTGATATGTATGTAGCCCCTAGTATTTTATCGGCTGATTTTGGCAGGCTTAGCGAAGAAGTGCGCGCAGTATGCGATGCAGGAGCAGATCTAATCCATGTCGATGTCATGGACGGACACTTCGTGCCAAATCTCACAATCGGCCCACTTGTCGTAAATGCCGTAGCCAAGGCCTCTACGAAGCCTCTTGATATTCATTTAATGGTGCAAAATGTGCCGTTTTTCGCTGATTTGTTTTTGCCACTAAAACCGAAATTTTTAAGCTTTCATATCGAAGAAGAAAAACACCCTTTGCGCTTGATAGATCATATCCGCAAAAACGGCGTCAGCCCCGCTATCACGCTCAATCCACACACACCAATTAGCGCGCTTGATTATATCATAGACGAGGTTGATATGGTGCTTTTAATGAGCGTAAATCCGGGCTTTGGCGGGCAAAAATTTATCCCCTCAGCCTTGCGTAAAATTTCAGAACTTAGAAATTTGATCGAAAAACGGGGCGCGAAATGTATGATCGAAGTCGATGGTGGCGTAAATGGACTAAATGTCGCCGAGCTAGATAGCGCAGGCGCAGACATCGTCGTGGCTGGAAATTTCGTATTTTCATCAAACGATTACAGCGAAGCTATCAAAGCCCTAAAAGTATGAGCCAAGACAGCAGAAAAGGGCTTGATAACCTAATCGAACTTTTGGCGCAAAAAAGCATAAACTACCACGATTTTATCGCCAAAGCGCAAAAAATCGAGCTAATTGCGGAGCTTTTTGAGCCAAAAGATTTTAGCATGTGGCGCGCCATGGGGCTAAATGTCATCAAGCTAGACAACGGCAAAATCACGCTCAAAACCCGCGAAACCGATATCGAGGACGAGATTTTTTGCTTTGTGGATATCGAGACAAGTGGCGGGCTAAGTAGCGGTCAAATCATCGAAATCGGCGCGATAAAGGTGCAAGGCGGGCGAGTTTTGGATAGATTTGAGAGCTTTGTCTATGCAAATTTCGTGCCAGAGGGTATCACCGAACTAACCGGAATTAGCGCAAGCGATTTAGTGGGCGCACCAAGCCTAGCTAGCGTTTTGGAGCGGTTTAGATTGTTTTTGGGCGACGCGATTTTTGTGGCGCATAATGTCAAATTTGATTATGGTTTTATCGACGCAAGTATGCAAAAATGCGGGTTTGGCATGCTACTAAACCGCAAAATTTGCACCGTCGAGCTAGCGCGTCGCACGATAGAGTCGCCTAAATACAATCTCGGCGCGCTAAAAGAGCTTTTGGGTATCGAAAACACCCACCATAGGGCTTATAGCGACGCTATTTCGTGCAAGGAAATCTTCGCTCACGCCATAAGCGCACTTCCATGGAGCGTGCAAAGCACAGAGGATTTGATACTATTTTCCCGCACAGCAGGGCTGAAAAAGCCAAGCGCAACAGCGAATTTAAACTAAATTTTACCCACAAATTTCACGCAAAATTTCGAAATTTTAAAAGAATTTCCGAATTTAGCCAAAGCCAAATTCGGATTGATTTTATAGATTTTTGTATTGACTCTCAAACTGAGATTTTTGCATTTTGCCCTGTTTTACGAGGTTTTGATACCAGTAATTGTGGAGCAAATAAATTTCTTCTTCGCATTTATATCCATCGATCATCGATGAAATCGCACCTTTGACACCGAAAACCGACATATAAATATGCACGATGAAAAACACCACGCAAACAATACCCAAAATCGTGTGAAGCGTCGCGCTAAGGCGCAAAGCTTCAAGGCCGTTTAAGCCTAAAATTTGCGTGCTAGAAGCCGCGTAATAGTCGCTAAAATACATTAGCGCGCCACTTGCTATCATCACGCCTCCGCCTAAAATCGCGACCCAAAACCACATTTTTTGCCCTGCGTTAAATTTGCCAGCTGGGACTGGTTTTTTAGCCTTGCTTAAATATCCGCCCAAAATCGCTAGCCATTTTATATCATACGCGCTTGGAAACATTTTTACTACCCACATTAAAAACATCGGGATTATCGCTACGCCAAAGCCGATTGTGGCGATTTGGTGCAGGCATTTGCAAACCCCAGCGAGCCCTCCGCCAAAGCTTTTGCCAAAGAGCATTATTAGCCCAGTTGGCACCAGCACTACCCACGAAATCGCAGCGACGAAGTGTATCAAACGCTCAAATCCACTAAATGCTAAAACTCTCTCTCCGCTATGCGAAAATTTCTTTGATCCAAAGACAAAATAGTGAAAAGCAAAAATAGCAACTAGCGCAACTAGCGCGATTAAGGCGATTTTGCTAGCCCCACTTTGCAAATTTACAAATAATGGCGCGTATCCACTAGCATATGTATCAGGCGCGCTAAATTTCGACTCTTCCCACAGCGAGGTCGAACCTACGCTAAAATTTTCAGCCCACGCAAATGAGCTCAAAACCAAACTCAAAAATATAAATTTTATCTTTTCCATAATCTATCCTTTGTAGTTCTCAATCACGCCAAGTCGCGGTTTTAAGCCCAAATTTTCCTTTGGATATTTTACGCCAGAGGCTAAAATTTTAGCTACGGCTGAGTTTTCATCGTTCGCATCGCCAAAGATTAGCGCATCTGTCGGGCATACGCTCACACAGGCTGGATTTTCGCCATTTGCTACGCGGTTATCATAGCAAAATGTGCATTTATCAACTTTGCCTGTGGCTGGATTGACATATCTTGCCTCGTAAGGACATGCCAAAATGCAGTATTTGCACCCTATGCACTCTCTCTCATCTATCATCACCACGCCGTCAGCGGTTTTAAAACTCGCATTTGTCGGGCAGACGCTCACGCACGGGCTTTCTTCGCACATTACGCAACTTTGTCTTTTTATATCAAGTTTCAAATTTGGAAAAACACCGCTACTAACGCCGTAAATTTCAAGCCTACTAACGCCCTCGCCTACGCCGTTTTCGTTCTTGCACGCTACCACACAACCTTGGCAACCTATACATAAATTTTCATCATGAACCATTACAAATTTTTTCATTTCACACCCTTAAATTTTAACTATATCAACGCCGATATTTGTAACCATTGTCGCGCAAACAGCCCCTGCTTTGGGATCAAGAAGCACGCTATCGTTCATTCCTAGACCCTCTGCCCGTCTCATACCGCTTCCTGCGTGTCCAAAGCCATGATAGACAAAAAGCGTATCATCTCTAATACCCTCGGTTACGAAAACTTTGACCTTTTGTTCGCCAAATTCGTTTTTGACTAGCACCAAATCGCCTGTTTTTAGCCCCTCGGCCTTAGCCGTATTTGGGCTAATCCAAAGCGGTGATTCCTTTGTCATTTCGTTTAAAATTTTGACATTTTGTGTGTGGCCGTTTGTGTGAGTGGCGATTTTACCGCTTGTGAGGCAGTATTTGTGGCCGTTATAAACATCCATATCGTTTGCGTTGATACAGCCTTCCCCTGGGAAAACTTTTTCAACTTGTTCGCTAAAAAGCTCGATTTTTCCGCTTGGAGTTTTGCATTTCATCTGCGAACTCATAAGCCCCATTTCATCAACAAATTCAGCTGCTTGTGGGTATTTTTCAACAAATTTAGCAACATGCTCTTTTTCTAAATAATACACTTTTGGCACTTTCCAAGTTACATATCCGTCTTTCATCAAATTTGCGATTAATTCGACATTTCCCTTAGCTTGTTGCATACGAAATTCATTTATATCCTTCCAAGTATAAAGCTCGTCGATTTTCATAACTCTGGCTAATTCTCTAAAAATTTCATACGCGCTTTTTGTCCCACCGATTGGCTCGATAACCTTATTTCGCATGACAAATCCAGGTGCGGTGCCGCCTTTGTTTTGGATACTCTCATCGCGCTCTAAATAACTAGCCTCTGGGAAAACCACATCGGCTAAATTTGCGAAATCGCTCATATAAATGTCCGTAACCATGATAAAATCGAGTTTTTCTATCGCTTTTAGCGTCGTGTTTGTATCGGCGACATTGATTAGGTGGTTAAATCTCGTGCTTACCCAGCCTTTGACAGGGTATGGTTTTTCGCTCAAAATTGCCTTTGGAATTTCCATTAAAACGCCGTGTTTGCGTGGCATAAAGAAATTTACGCTACCTTCTTCAACACACCCGTCAATCCTAGCCGTTTTTGGAATTTTAAAATTTTTATCAGGATCGGCGATAGTCGGAAATAGCTCTTCTTTGCAAAGCTTATTAAATACTTTTGAATCTTTACTATAATAAATTCCGCCTTTTTTCTCGACATTTCCCATTAGCGCATTTGCTATTGCTATGGCCCTTGTGCGCTGATACTCTGCCCTTGTTGTGGTGGTTTTATGACCCCAGTCGATAATGACTTTTGGCGCAGCGGCCCAAATTTCATCTGCGATTCGCTCGACATCAGCTGCTTTTATGCCGGTGATGCTCTCTTGCCATTTTGGCGTGGTTTCTTTGGTCGCTTCGATGACTTGCTCGATTCCAGTGGTAAATTTTTCGACAAATTCTTTGTCGTATTTTCCGTCCCTAATCCAGACATGAATTAGCGCCATTACAAAGGCTAAATCGGTGCCAGGTTTTACTGGGAGCCACTCATCAGCCTTGGCTGCAACCACGCTAAAACGCGGTTCTAACACTAGCAGTTTTGCGTCTTTTTTCGCGGCTGTTTTGGCTAGCTTTTTGGTTTTTGAAATATCAATTCCTTCGAAAAGATTGTGGCCGAAATTTACGATATATTTGGCATCCCCATAATCCCTTTGCATGTCAGAGCCGAAAGTATGCGGAAGCGCGATACGATACGCCACAGGACAGCACGACCAGTGTGAGTAGATATTTGGGCTACCATAGGCACAGGCGAAATTTATCATTTGGTTGTGATTTTCGCTAGCTTTGGAGGTGAAAACGACGCTTTGTGGGCCGTATTTTTCGGAAATTTCAGCGAGTTTATCAGCGGCAAATTTAAACGCCTCTTCCCAGCTTACTTCCTTCCATTTGCCTTCCCCACGCGCACCCACGCGGATTAGCGGTTTTACGAGTCTTTGATCATCGTAGAGTTGATTTACACCTGCGCCACCTCTGGCACAAACCGAGGTTTTGTTGCCAAATTTTGGATTTCCTTGAATGAAAACCCCCTTGCCGTCTTCTACTCTAACCTCAATCGGACAGCGCGAAGAGCACATTTCGCACACACTTGCGACCTTTTTGCTCTCTTTGCCGAGCAAATCAGCCGTATTTGCGCCTGCTTGGAGCTTAAAAGCGGCTAGTGTGCCGATTCCTGCGCTACCTTTGAGAAAATTTCGTCTTGATTTATCCATATCGTATCCTCCTTGATAATTGGATACGAAATAATAACAAAATAAAATTTAATTACTACTTATAAACCCGGTGATTAAATATGCGCTAAATTTAGAATTGCTGAGTAGAATTTTTAAAAATATACAATTTTAATAAACATAAAATTTAACCATTAAAAAAGCCAAATTCACCAAAAATGGCAAATTTGGCTTATAGGCAAAATTTAAATTTTAAAATTTTACTCCACTGCCTTTAAATTATCAGCGATTACAAAGGCAAGTTCGAGCGCTTGATCTGCGTTTAGGCGCGGGTCGCACTGGGTTTCGTAGCGCTCTTTTAGCGTCTCTTCGGTTACATTAAACGCCCCACCTGTGCATTCTGTGACATCTTGGCCTGTCATTTCTAGGTGGATTCCGCCAGCTTTCGTGCCCTCGGCCTTATGGATTTCAAAGAAGCTTTGAACCTCTTTTAAAATCATATCGAACTCGCGCGTTTTGTAATTGCCCGCTTTGACGGTGTTTCCGTGCATAGGATCGATACTGTATAAAATTTCCCTGCCCTCGCTTTTTAGCTCGCGCAGTATTTTTGGCAGTCTATCGCCGATTTTATCCGCGCCCATGCGAATAATGATATTTAGCCTACCAGCCTCGTTTTCTGGATTTAGCGCATCAGCTAAGCGCAAAATATCCCCTGCACTAGCGTTTGGTCCGATTTTTACGCCGATAGGGTTTTTGATACCGCTCATAAAATGCACATGCGCATCACCAACTCCCCTAGTGCGCTCGCCTATCCAAACCATGTGCGCCGAGCAGTCATACCAATCCCCGCTCGTGCTGTCTATGCGCGTAAGGCACTCTTCGTAATTTAGCAAAAGCGCCTCGTGCGAAGTGTAAAATTTCGTCTCATTTAGCGTTGGCGCGCTTTGTGTATTTATGCCGCATGCGTCCATAAATTTCAGCGCATTTGAGATAGAATCGCTTAGGGCGTTGAATTTCGCCTGTAACTCAGCCCTTTTCAAAAAGCCCAAATTCCACTTATGCACCTCGTGCAGATTGGCTAGACCACCGCGTGAAAACGCACGCAAAAGGTTCATTGTAGCCGCACTTTGGTGATATGCCTCGATCATACGCTCTGGATTTGGCACGCGCGCAGCCTCATTAAACTCAAAGCCATTTATGATATCGCCACGATAGCTAGGAAGCTTCACACCGCCGACCTCTTCGTAATCGCTACTGCGAGGTTTGGCAAACTGACCTGCTAGGCGTCCGACCTTTACGATAGGCTTGCCAGCGGCGAAGGTCATTACAATCGCCATTTGGAGCATTACCTTAAACATATCGCGGATATTGTTTGCGCTAAAATTTGCAAAACTCTCAGCGCAATCTCCACCTTGAAGCAAAAACGCCTCGCCCTTTGTGGCTCTGGCAAGATCGCTTTTTAAAGATCTGACCTCGCCAGCAAAAACTAGTGGCGGGAAGTTATAGAGCCTTTCTTTGACGGCCTCGACTGCGCCCATATCAGGGTATGTGGGCTGCTGTAAGATATTGAAATTTTTCCAAGACGATCTATCCCAACTCATAAATTCTCCTTTTTTTGGTTTTAAAAATTTTGCCATTATACCTAAATATGACTAAATTTCATTTCAAAAATATAAATTTACTCCTAAATTTCACGCCAAAAATAAGCAGTTATTAATCAATTAAATTTTAAAATGCAAGCCTTTTAAATCAATCACAAATTTAAGGAATTTTATGAAAGACGACCGCACAAAAGGGCTAATAATCGCGTTTTTGACCTTTTTTATGTGGGGTGTTTTTCCGATTTATTTCAAATTTATCCAAGATGTAGATGCTACGCAAATTTTAGCACACAGAATTTTTTGGTCCTTTGTTTTGCTTTTTTTATTTTTGTTTTTTACAAAAAAGCTAAAAAATATCTCGCTTTTGTTATCAGATCGCAAAAAGGCATTAGCACTTCTTTGCACAGGCTGTTTGATTAGCATAAATTGGGGCATTTTTATCTGGGCGGTAAATTTGGGCGATATTTTATCCACGAGCCTAGGGTATTTCATAAACCCCCTATTATCGGTGCTTTTAGGCGCAATTTTTCTAAAAGAAAAGTTAAGCGTAGCAGGGAGGGTTTCGCTATTTTTGGCGTTTTTAGCGATCTGCGTGCAAATTTACGCACTTGGCAGACTACCATTTGTGTCGCTGATTTTGCCGACAAGTTTCGCATTTTACGGATTAATTCGCAAAAAAATCGCCGTGCCTAGCTTCGAGGGGCTGTTTTGCGAGACCACGCTCATGCTCCCGCTCGCGTGCGCGTATTTGGGGTTTTGCGCATATTCTGGCACTAGCGCATTTGGGGCACACAGCACCGGCGCACTGCTCGCATTTAGCGGAGTTATCACGGTTTTGCCACTAATTACCTTCGCGATTTCGACTGCATATCTGCCACTTTCGACAATCGGATTTATGCAGTATATCAGTCCTTCGATGAGCATGCTAATCGCTGTGTTTTTATACGGCGAGGAGCTTAGTTTTTACAAAATTTTTAGCTTTTCGCTCATTTGGCTAGGGCTTGCGATAGTGGGATTTGATAGCTTAAAAAGGAGGAAAAATGGTTAATATAACGCTGATTTTGGCGGTTTTTTTGATAGTAGGTTTTATCGTTTATTCGCAGGTAATGCGCGCAGCCTCGCGCGCTGATATGATAGAGGAAGTGCCAAATAATGCCAAATATCTAAGCTTTTGCGACATACTTGATGGCGAAATTTTAGCTTTGCAAAATTTAGAGCTAAAAGATGAGAGCCAAAGGGACGAAGCACTCGATGAAATCGCAAATCTTAGCAAGGAATTAGTCTTTATCCAAACCATGCACAAAAGCAATCAAAGCCCCGAAATTTGGGAGGAAAAGCTCTTTAAATTTTTGCAAAAATGCGAGGGTGTGATTTTAAAATACGCCAAAGAGGGCGAAAAAATCGCCGATAATTGGCGCGAAAAACTAGGAAGTGAGTTTGCGAAATTAGTCTAAATTTAGAAATTTAGACTAATTTTGGCTTTGCAAATTTTCAAGTGCGCTAAAAATCGCAAGCGCATTTTCTTGCGTGGCTTTAAAATCTGCGATTTTGGCTAAATTTTCCTCGAAAATTTGCGCAATCTGCGCGCTAAAATCTGAGTAAATTTTATCCACAAACGAGCTAGACCCTACGAAGTCATTTTCGAACTCATAGTAATGAAGTCCCCCTAAAACCGCCTTTTCAAAGTCCTCATAAGAGGGATAAAAAAGCTGATAAAGACCTGGTTCTTCCTCATAATCGCTGATTGATTTTGCGATTTTGTTTGCGATGAAATTCGCGCTTAGGGTTACGGCGTTTGTGTAGTTTGAGGCGATTTTTATCATAATTTGCTCGAAAAACAGCGCGATTTTTTGACAGATTTGAAAAACAGCTCTCTCGCCGTCTTTTAAAAACAGCCCATAGACTTCGCTTGCGATTTTAGCGATGTTTGAAGCCTCTATGATAGAGGCTAAATCGCTTTGGCGCTCGTAGTTTTCAAACCTACCTTTAAATAGCAAAATTTCCCTCTCAAACCCCGCATAAATGCGCTCTATCGCCTCGCTCATGGCGTTTTGCGTTTTGACTAGCTCGCCTTTGAAACGGCGAAAAATCACATTTAGCCTATCGTCGTTGTAAATCAGCTTCGAAAGCGCGGCGTCGGTGTTGAAATACGGCGCCTCGTAGGCTACCTTTTCGTATCCCTTCGAGGTTTGCGTGCCAAAAAAGCTCTTTTTCGTCTGTGTCGCGCTTATGAAATACTCGTTTTGCTTCGAGCTTAGGGCTTCTTGCATTGTCTGGGCGATAAATTTCGAGGTCTCTTTAATCGAAGCGTAAATTTTGCTAAATTCCTCTTTGTAAATTTCACGCTCGCTGGCGCAAAATTCGGCGATTTTATCTTTGTTTGAAGCGATAATGTTTTCTAAAATTTTATGTATTTCCAAATACCCTGCCCGCTCGTTTTTAAGCTCGGCAAGTATGAAATTTAGCCTAGATTTGGCAAAGCTAATGCGGTTTTTATCAAGCCCGTCTAAAAACTCTCTAACCTCGCTAAACCCACTGTTTTGGCTATCGCCAGCTTTTTCTAGCTTTGATGATATTGGCACGATAGAGGCGAAATTCGCGCCAAAAATCGTTTTGGCGTAATTATGCACGCGCTCGATTTCTTCGGCGCCAAGTCTATCTTTTTGGCTCAAAATTGCAATGGAGTTTTTGCTTAAAAATTTTGGCAAAAGCGAAATTTGAGCTGTTTCGCTCTTTCTGGCGGCGTTGTCGATGAGTGAAATCCAAAGCACGCCAAAAACCTCGTCGAAAATCTCCAAAGTCTCCCTAGTATCGGCGTTCGAGCGTGAATTTAGCCCTGGGGTGTCGATGAAATTTATCTTTTTCAAAAGCTCGTGCGGCAAAAACATATTTATATTTTTGATATCTTTTAACTCCCGCCTTTGATCGACGAAATCCGAAATTTGCGAGCTTTCTAAGGTTTGGGTGTAGCCGTTTTTATACGCTACGCTCATCATTTCATAAGGGGCGTATTTGATGTGAGTGGCCTTGGCAGTGACTGGCACGACGCCAGTTGGCAAAACTTCGCTAGAAAGCAAGGTGTTTAAAAATGTCGATTTACCGCTGCTAAACTGCCCCACAACCGCGATTTTAAGAGGCTCAGACTCGACGAGCAAAATTTCATCTAAAACCTTGCTTAAATGCGCGCTAGGGTGCAGACTCGGGTCTTTTAGCTCGCTCACAGCCCTGCTCATATCGCCCCAAAATCCCTGCTTCGTGCTGGGTAAAAATTTCGCCCTATACTCGCTGATAAATTCCCTTAGCATTGCTCGATCCTTTTAATTAATCCATTTACCAAATTTATTTTTTCTCGCACCAATCGCGCGTTTTTGGCGATTTGCTCGGCGTTTTCATCGCCTGCTTTAAGCGCGCTTTCAAGCTCGCTTTGGCGCAAATCTAGGCTAGATTTTTTGCTAGCAAAAAGGGATAGGACATTTTCTTTAAACTCTGCGGTGCAGGTTTTGGCGATGTTTTCGAAACTAGATTTTAAATTTAGCTTAGCGAAAAACTCGCTAAATAGCGCGTCAAAACTCGCCGATAATGCGCCAAAATCGCTGTTTTTGCGCACGATTTCACGCAGGCTTTCGTTAAATTTAGCGAAATTCGGCTGGGCGAAATTTTCGTCCATGTATTTTTTCGTGTCAAATTTAAGCGAATTTACCTCGCTAAAATCGCTTCCTAAAAGCTCTTTGATATCAGAAATATCGCGCGAAATCTTTTGCGAAAACGAGCGGAAAATGTCCGTGATGACATCTTTGACGCCAGAGTTTGCGATGACTTCTAGCCGCGAAAAATCAATCTGCTTTTTATTTTTTTTCGAGTAATTTATGTCGGTTAAAACCCTGTCTTTAATCGTCAAAATCGCTGATTTTAGCGGCGCAAAAAGCGTGCTATCATCGTAGCTAAGCTTGCTAATCGCGCCGGTTAAATCGTTTTTTAGCTTAGCTAAATTTGCATTTAGCGCGCTAATTTCGGCGTTTATATTCTCGCATTTTTGGGCTAGTTCGCTTTTATTCGCGCTAAAATCAGCGTTTTGCTCCTGCAAATCAGCCAAATACACCTCGCAAATCAGCGATAACTCTTTTTTGTATGAGGATAAAATTTCATCTGCTTTGGCTGAATTTTCGCCGAAAAATCGCTCGAAAAGATGAGATTTCAGCTCGCCAATGCCCCGTCCGCTGTGGCTATCTATGCAAAAATAGCTCACATTTTCTATCAGTCCCTCATCGAACCCAAACGCCCCAAGCTCCTCGCAAATACTAGCCCTAGCGTATCTTAGCGCGTCGATTAGCTCGGTCTGGCTAAGCAAATCAGCGTGTGTTAAAACGACAATGAGCGAGTTGTTTTTCGAGCTTTTTAGAGTGCTTGCGATAAAGCTCATATCCTTTTTGGTCGAGCTTTGAGAGGCGTTCATTAGGTGGATTATCGCGTCGCTTGAAAACATAAAGTTTTTCGTCAGCTCCTCGCGCAAAACCACGCTATCGTCCAAACCTGGGGTATCGACGACGGTGATTTTATCGCTTAGAAAATCGCTTTTTATGCCAAGTTCGATAAATTTGATAAATTTTGAAATTTCATACTTGGCAGAGGTGAATTCTTGCAATTTTTCTGGCTCGATTATGGCTTCGCTTTGGTTTTGAAATTTCGAGCGAAATTCCTGCGCAAAACCCAAAATTTCAAGCTCCTCATCATCGTAAAATTTGACCTTAGCATAAGGCTTATCGCTACCTTTAAGAAGCGTTAAATTCGCCGTTTCAGGGATATTTGAAGTCCCTAAAATATCAAATCCCAAAAGACGATTTAGCATGCTGGATTTCCCAGCGTTGATTACGCCAGTAACCGAAAGTGTGAAATTTGCATCTTTGGCGTTTGATTTGGCGGCGTTTGTGCGCGCAAAGAGTGAATTTTCAAATTCGCTCGCGCAAACGAGAAAACCTGCGCCTGGATTTGTATCTGAATTTTCGCTCGCATTTTCGCTCGCGCTAGTATCCAAATACTCGCCCAAATTTGCACCTAAATTTGCGTCCGCACGCGCGCCAGTATCCGCGCCTGAAACCAAATTTGCAAGCTCATCTTCGCTTTTGGCGCTCAAAAGTGCTTTTAGCTCATCGCTAATAATATCCAAACTCTCCAATTTGCCGTAAAATGCGAAATTTGCGGGCGAATTTGGGGTTTCGTTTTCGCTCAAATCGCTTTGAAGTTGAAGCAAAAATTTTGAAATTTCATCATACTCGCTTTTGCTAATAATTCCTTCTTTGCTTAAATTTTCAACCATCATCAAAACGCTTAATTTGGAAATTTTAAGCTTGCAAATCGCATTGATTGCGCCGATTTGCAGAGACTGAATCGCATAGATTCCAATCTCTTCGCCAAGCTCTTTTAAAATTTCTCTAAAACTTTGCAACGATTTAAATTTTTCGAAATTTTGCGAATTTGTGCATAACATAAGCGCAGCAATATCGCTAGGCATAGTGCGAGTTAGGCTCTCATCGATAAAAAGCCTCTTTGAACCCCAAATTTTACTCATAAAATTATTCATAAACTACCTTTTTTGGGTTGAAATGGTTAGAAATTTGATAAGTTTTGCAATAAAATTTCAAAATTTTATAAAAGTAGAAAGACGCCTGCAAAAATTTTGCAAGCGTCATAGGATTATTTGCCTTTTGCAGCAAGTTTTCTACGCATATAAGCAATGCGAGATTGTAATGGAAGGTGTTTAGGGCAGTTGTCTTCGCAACCTAGCAAACTCATACAACCAAACACGCCGTCATCATCGCCGATTAACTCGTAGAAATCATCGTCTGTTCTGTTATCAAGAGCGTCGATTTTAAATCTAGCTACGCGGTTGATACCAACAGCACCGATAAAATCCTCTCTCATAATCGCAGTTCCGCATGCTGCCACGCAGATACCGCACTCGATACAACGATCTAACTCGAAAACCTCTTGTGCTACTTCTGGTTCGACTTTTTCCTCTAATTTAGAGATGTCAGTTACATGGTCAGTGTGGATCCAGCTCTCGACTCTCTTGCTCATCGCGTTCATCCAGTTACCTGTATCTACGCTCAAATCTTTTAGTAGTTTGAATACAGGAAGTGGCATAAGCTCGATAACGCCCTCTGGATAGTCTTTTGTTAGTGTGCGGCAAGCAAGTGCTGGCTTACCATTGACTAACATACCGCAGCTACCACAGATACCAGCACGACATACGAAGTCGAAGCTTAGCTCTGGGTCAAATTTTTCGCGGATGACATTAAGTGCGATAAATAGTGTCATACCATCTGTTTCTTCAAGCTCATAAGTCGCAAAGTGAGGTTTAGAAACCTTGCTTAGCGGATTAAATTTAAACGCTTTAATTGTGATTTTTCTACTCATATCCTATACCTGCTCTTTCATTTGGTGCTTTATATTTTGGTTGCAACTCATAATGCATTAGTGCTTCTTGGATTTCATAGCGTCCTCTGCCCTCTGATTCCATTTTTGCTCTAATGTCATCAACTTCTTTTTGGCGTTTAGCACTATCTGGGTGCTCGATAATGTTACCCTTAGCGCCATAACCACGGAACGCTGGTGGGATTTCCATTTTCATAATGTCTAGTGGCTCGTAAGTTAGAGTTGGCAATGTATCGCCGTCTTTCCAAGTCGCTAGTGTGCGTTTTAGCCAGTTTGCGTCATCGCGTTTTGTGAAGTCTTCGCGGTAGTGAGCGCCACGGCTCTCTGTGCGATCTAGTGCGCCTTTTGCAACGCAAAGTGCAAGTTTAAGCATCATAGGAACACGATAAGCCTCTTCTAGCTCTGGGTTTCCAAATAGCTCTTTGTTTGAAATTTTAACATTTGTTGATTCTTTGTAAAGCTCTTCTAGCTCTTTTACAGCTTTTGCCAAGCCCTCGCCTGTGCGGAAAATCGCAACATGTTCCCACATGATATCTTTCATTTTGTTTTTGATCTCAAATACATTGTATTTGCCATCTTTATCAAGTAGGCTTTGTAGATAAGCTTGTGATTTATTTACAAATTTTTCAATTGAAGTTGTTTTGATATCGATTTCGTGGCTTGCACAAAAGTCTGCGAAATAATCACCTACAATCATACCAGCGACAACTGTCTCAGAAACTGAGTTTCCACCCAAACGGTTAAATCCGTGCATATCCCAGCATGCAGCCTCACCAGCTGAGAATAGACCTGCTAGTGTTGGGCTTTCGCCTGTTGCTTTTGTTTTGATTCCACCCATTGAGTAGTGTTGCATTGGAAGGATTGGAGCCCAACCTTTGCCTCTTTTGCGACCATTTTCATCTGTGTAAGTCTCTGTATCAGCAGGATCGATACCGTTGAAAATTTGACAAATTTCTTGAACATCGCGAAGGTTTTTCTCGATATGCTCACGACCCAAAATAGAAATATCAAGCCAAACATGGTATCCATAAGGGCTAGGAACGCCTTTACCATTTCTGATGTGTTCCATAATACGGCGTGAAACAACATCGCGGCTAGCTAGTTCTTTTTTCTCTGGTTCATAATCAGGCATAAAGCGATATCCATCGACATCACGCAAGATACCACCATCACCACGGCAACCCTCAGTTAGCAAGATACCACTTGGAACGATTGGAGTTGGATGGAATTGAACTGCTTCCATATTTCCTAATTGAGCTACGCCTGTTTCTAGTGCGATAGCAGCACCAGTTCCCTCACAAACAACAGCGTTTGTTGTGTGGCGATATACACGACCATAACCACCAGTTGCGATTAGTGTGCCTTTTGCGACATAAGCTGTAAGCTCGCCAGTTACTAAATCGCGAACAATCGCGCCATAACAGCGGTTGTTTTCGTGGATTAGAGCGATTGCTTCTTTTCTATCGTGGATATCGACATTGTGTTTTAATGCCTCGTTTGCAACAGCAAAAAGCATAGTGTGACCAGTAGCGTCAGCTGTGTAGCAAGTTCTCCATTTTTTTGTTCCACCGAAGTCACGGCTGTGAATTAGACCATGAACTTCTTCTTTTTCTTCGATTGTTGTTTTTTGAGCGTTGATAATCGCGCTTCTCTTACCTTTTGTGATACGAGTCCATGGAACGCCCCACGCAGCTAGCTCACGAATAGCTTTTGGAGCTGTTTGAGCAAACATTCTAGCTACATCTTGATCGCAACCCCAGTCGCTACCTTTTACGGTATCAGCGAAATGCACATCTTCATTATCGCCTTCACTCATTTTAGAATTACCAAGACTTGCTTGCATACCACCTTGTGCTGCTGCTGAGTGCGAGCGTTTAACAGGAATAAGGCTTAAAACTACTGTGCTAAGCCCTTTTTCGCCAGCAGCTACCGCAGCGCGTAGGCCTGCAAGCCCACCACCGATAACTAATGCATCATAATATTTAACATTCATATTTCAATTCCCTATTTTATAAATTTACACCGATTTTGATAAATGCAGCCAAAGATAAAAGACCTAAAATTAAGAAGAAAGCTGAAACAATCCATTTTAATTTTTTAAGTTTTTTACGACTTTCTTTTGCATCAGGACCTTCGAAAATACCCCATTTAACGCATAGTCTGTATAAACCAATGCTACCGTGAAGTTCAACAGCGAAAAGCAATACTAGGTAGAACAACCACATAAAATGGCTTACTACACGAGCACCTGACATATCACCTGAAATTTTATCAGAGTTTGTGATGATGAAAATAAGGTGTGCAGCACCCAAGAAGAACATAATAAAGCCAGTGATTGCTTGAACCCACCAAAGTGAAGTATCTTCGTGTTTGAAGCGTTTCATATGAGCACGATATGATTGCCATTGGCGGAAATTGATTGGCATTTTTCTCATACCTAGCGCAGCGTGAATAAAGAAAATGATAAATACAGCAAGAGCTAAGAAAGATGTAATATAGCTCATAGAAGGGCTGTCGCTCAAAAATCTTAATTCTAAGAATTCAACAACTTTGGTAAAAAAGTCTCCACCGAACAATACAGTAGAAACAAACATCATATGCACCCACATAAATAGACCCAAAATTCCACCACTGATACTTTGGATTAAGTCTAGGCGCGCTGGCATACGGCTTTTTGTGCGATCCGTGCGGATACCTAAGAAGCCTTCGATTTGCTCGCTCATGAGCTCTCCTTATAGAAAATTAGTTAGTTAAATTACTAACAATTTGTAAATTTAACTTTAACAGGACATTATAGTATTTTTTAACTTTAAGTAAAGTTAATTACGCCCTATTAGTTGAAATTTCAAAGAAATTTTTAATATAACGCCCGCTAAAAACATAACGAGCGATAAAATTTGCCCCATTGAAAATCCAGCGATTACAAACCCAATCCCAGCATCTGGTTCTCTGAAAAATTCGCTCACAAAGCGCATAAATGTGTATAAAATAGCGTAGTTGCAAATCAGTTCGCCGTCGAATTTCTTAAATTTCCTGCTAAAAAACAAAATCACAAAAATCAAAATTCCTTCGAGCAAACCCTCGTAAATTTGGCTAGGGTGGCGAAGCACGCCATCAACAAAAATCCCCCAGCTCACATCAGTTGCCCGCCCGATTAGCTCTTGGTTTAAAAAATTCCCAATCCGTCCGAAAAAATACCCAAGCGGCACGCTGAGCGCGACAAGATCGAGCAGCGCCCACTGGTTTTGGGCGTGGCGACGGCAAAACGCTATTGTGGCAATGATAAATCCAACCACCGCCCCATGGTAGCTCATACCGCGAATTCCGATAAATTCGCCGTTATAAAAGGGGTTGAAAATTTGCCACGGGTGAGTGAAATACCACAGCGCCTCGCCTGAATAAATCGCGATATATCCGAGCCTAGCGCCCAAAATCACGCCGATTTCGACCCAGATGAAATAATTATCCAGCACCGCACTGCTAAATTTCAGCCCGTCGCGCTTAGCAATCCATTTGGCCATAAAGAGTGCGATTAGCAGCGCCAAAACATACATTATGCCATACCAATGCACGCTAAAACCGGCGATGCTAAACGCAACTGGATCAAATTTTTCGTAAATGTGGTTCCAAAATTCCAACTCTCGCCCCTAATTAAATTTGTAAATTTGGCTAAATTTTAAGCCCCAAGCTATTTTTCACAACCACGCAAAAATCCGCCAAAAAATACCCAAACGCCTTGTAATAATCGCTTTTAGCATTGATTTGCAAATGTCCGGCTAGCCCACGCAGGCTTGGCATGATAAAATTCGTCAAATACTCGCCCAAAATATTGTGCGATTTTTCGTTTGTATCTTGCTTAAAAATCATCGCCAACAGCCCTAGCATGTTTGCAGCGTGTGTATCTGGCAAATCCGCAAATGGCTTTTTGAAGCGACATCTTTCGTAAAAAACGCTCACTTCGCTCGCACTTATTAGCTTGAAATAGCTCATATCAAATGCCTCTTTGAGATTTTCAAAATCAGCGCAAATAGCCTCATAATCGCTATCTTTAACCCCAGCCCAAAGTTCTTGGCCTTTTTTGTTTTCTGGATTTTCGTTGATTATAATCCATTTGCTAGCAAGTTTTTCGAAATTTTCCTTGCTTATCGCGCCCTTAAAATTCGTCGCGAAAATTATACACATAACCGAATAAAGTTCCCCTACTTTCATCTTTTCTCCTTAAATTTCACTAGCTTTTTTAATTTTTTCTACACCAAATTTTGACCAAATTTGATTCATTGATTTATCTAAACTTTGGCGTTTTTTATCGATTTCATCGAAAAGCAGCGTCGCGCACTCTGCGCTATTTGCGCCAAAATTTGACAAATTTAGCGACACATGAATTATCGCATCGCCCCTATGCACATCAATAGCTTCAAAAAGCAAAAGCGCCGTCTCATCGAGCAAATCTAGGCTAAAAGGTCTATGCTGACTAAGCCTTTTAGAACTCTCATCGCGCGATTTGTAGCGGATTTTGACCTCGTAAGTAAGTGGATTTAGCCCACCCTCTAAAACCTCGCTAGCTAGGTGTCGAGAGAGAATTTTAATGCGCCTTTTGATCTCGTCCCTATCGAAGCACGGCTCGAAACTGCGCCCAAGACCGATACTTTTGCGCTCCCTGCTAACCTGCACCCGCTCGCTCGTATCGCCACTGATTTGAGCGAAAATTTGCTCGCCGTTTTTGCCCATTTTTTCGAAAATTTCCCTATGTCCCCACGCGTCGCCAATGCTCTTAATCCCGTATTTTGCGAGCGTTTTTTGCATAGATTTTCCCACACCTGGAAATTTTGAAATTTCGACATCTCTAAGCTCGGTTTTAAGGCGCGAGAGAGGTATTTCACGCACCCCAAAAGGCTTGGCTAAATCAGTGGCAAGCTTAGCAATAAATTTCGCCTCGCTTAGCCCCACACTGCTAGGAAGCCCGAATTTCGCCTTGATTTCGCTTTGCAAAAATAGCGCAAACTCGCGCGCATTTTCGTTGTATTTCGTGCCACGCAAATCCAAAAAAAACTCATCAACGCTAAATTTTTCGATTTCTGGCGTGAAATTTAGCAAAAATTTATGAATTTGGTTTGAAATCTTGCCATACACGCCGTGCTTTGCCGCGTCCAGCACTAGCTCTGGACAGGCTAGAAGCGCCATTTTTAGGGGTTGCGCTGAATGCACGCCAAATTTTCTAGCCTCGTAACTAGCGCTTAAAACCACACCTTTTTGCAAGGATTTTAGCCTTTTTTGCTCATCGCTGAAATTTTGCAAATTTTGCTCTTTTTGGGCTTGGATTTTAAAATTTTGCGCGCTCTCATCGAAGTGAAATTTCGCCCCAAAACCCTCATCTTTATTAGCGAAAATTTCCTCATTATTTCCGCCGATAACTGCGACAGGAACTCCGCTAAGAGCAGGATTTATCAGCCTTGCGACAGATACGAAAAAGCAGTCTAAATCGATATGCGCTATCAAACTATATCTATCCCAAATCCACTAAGTCCAGCGTATTCCTTCGGGCTGGAATTTGACAGAATTTTGATTTTTTTAATCCCTAAATGCGCTAAAATCTGCGCCCCGATACCATAGCTTTTGAAATCGCCCTTGTGCGAAGCCGAATTTAGCGCCACAATCACGCCACCACTCGTGCTTAAAATTTCTAAATTTTGCATAAAATCATCGTAATTTTCATCTTGCATAAACTCTAAATCACTTGAAATTTTATGAAATTTTACATTGCAAATTTCGCCAATTTCGCCGAAAATAAAGACTTTGTGAGCGTTGTCATCGTGGTCTGTGATTTCGCAAACTCTGCAAGGCTTACCGCAAATTTTGCCCTCGTTAAATTCGCCAAATTTAACCAAAGTTTCGTGCTTTAATCTGTATTCGACGATTTGGGCGATTGAAATCATATTTATGCCAAATTTTTCGCAGAATTTCTCCAAATCATCGCGCCTTGCCATTGTGCCGTCTTCATTTACGATCTCGCAAATCACCGCACTTGGCGCGATTCCAGCGAGCTTGCACAAATCCACAGAACCCTCAGTGTGGCCTGTGCGCACGAGCACTCCGCCTTTTTTAGCGATGAGCGGATTTATGTGGCCAGGGCGCACGAAGTCGCTTGGGGTGGAGTTTGGGCGTGCCATAAGCTCGATTGTCATATTTCGCTCATAGGCACTTACGCCCGTGGTTGCGTCTTTTGCGTCGATTGTGATAGTAAAGGCTGTCTCGTGCGAGGATGTGTTTTTATCGACCATTAGGGGCAAATCTAGCCTTTTGGCGATTTCCTCGTCCAGTGCCACGCAAACCACGCCACGAGCGTGTGTGATAGCGAAATTTACCTTCTCTGCGCTCGTAAAAGTCGCAGGGAAAATCAAATCGCCCTCATTTTCGCGATCAACATCATCGACCATGACAATCATCTTGCCATTTTTCATATCTTGTATAGCTTGTTCTACACTTACCATTTTTAATCCTTATTCAAATTTTCAAATCCAGCTCTTATTTTTTCATAAAGCGGGGCGAAACTGACGCCATTTACACGCACATTTGCGATTGTAGTGATGAAATTCGTATCTCTCTCCCAGCGCGGAACCAGATGATAATGCACATGCTCGGCTATCCCAGCCCCAGCTGCCACGCCTAGATTCATACCGATATTTACCCCCTTTGCGCCAAGAGCGGTTTTTAGCACTCGCACGCCCTTTTGGACATATTCGCTCATCTCTAACCACGCTTCTAGCGGTAAATTCTCGATATTATCGGTGTGCTCGTAAGGAATCACCATAAAAGCCCCGGGATTGTATGGATATAAATTCATAAGCCCGAAGCAAAATTTAGCGCGAAATACCACGCCTACGCACTCTGTTCCTTCTTTGGCTTTCGCGGCTGCGCAAAATGGGCAACCGCTGCGTTTTTCGGTGAAATAATCACTTCTCCACGGCGCGCAAATGTAATCCATATTCTCCCCCTATTTTTCGCCAAATTTCACTGCTCTAAGCGCCGCGCCGACATCATCTTGGCGCATAAAACTCTCGCCGATTAAAAACGCATCGACCCCGCGTGCGCTTAATTCGAGTAGCTGTTCGTGCGAGCCTAGCCCACTTTCAGCCACGATAATTTTGCCATTTGGGATAAGCGGGATTAAATTTGCCGATAAACTCAAATCAACCTCGAAAGTCTGCAAATTTCGGTGATTTATGCCGATTATATCAGCCCCTGCGAAAATCGCCTTTTTCAAATCATCTTTATCGTGAATTTCAAAAAGCGCTTCAAGGCCCAAATGCCTAGCAAATTCCAAAAGTCTTTTAAGCTCTTTTTGCTCCAAAGCCTTTGCGATTAATAGCACAAAATCCGCCCCATACACGAGCGCTTCTAGGATTTGATACTCATCGATTATAAAATCTTTGCGCAAAATCGGCGTGTTTGTGTAACGCCTGATTTGCGAAATGTAGCTAATATCGCCCTTAAAATAGTGTGGCTCAGTCAAAATAGAAAACGCACTCGCACCCGCCTTTTCATACTCCATAGCGATTTTAAGCGGATCGAAATCCTCTCTGATGACGCCTTTGCTAGGGCTTGCTTTTTTCACCTCAGCGATTATGCGAAGCGGATTATCCGGGGTGCTTTTTAGCGCAGTTTTCGCATCGCGCGGTATCATGGGATTAGCACTTAGCGTGCGACCAAGCATATCAAAGCTAAATTTTTCTTTGCGCCTAGCTAAATCCTCGCGCGTTTTTTCTAAAATTTCATCTAAAATCATTTTTGTGCCTTTATTCCGCCTGCGATTTCGCCTATTTTTTGGATATTTTTATCTATCACGCATCTCTCTATCGCGCTTACATGCCCCTTGCCCTCGTCGCTAGCGTAAAACTCATCGTCTTTTATCTTGTCCATCCACTCTTTGGCTTTTTCGCACTCGCCAAGTTTGTAAAACCCCCATGCTAGCGAGTCTATGTAATAAACCGAATTTGGCTCGTCTTTTAGGGCGCGCTCGACATAATCAATGCCCTTTTTGATATCCAAATCATGATCGATTAAAATGTATCCGTAGTAATTCAAATGCACCGGATCTTTTAGCTTGCTAGCTATGTTTTCAAATTTCGCCACGACTTCGTTAATCTGAGCAGCTGTTTTTTTATCGCCAAAAGATTCATACAGATAAATCGCCTCGTTCGCCAAATAATCGTAATTTTCGGTTTTCGAAAACTCCTCACGCGCTAATCTCATAGCTGTGGCGAAGTCCTTTTTCTGGGCGTAAGCGTCAATTATGAGATCTTTTTTATAATCGTATTTTTGCAAAATTTCGATGATTTTATCAAATTCCTTCATATAATAATAAATCCCAATCATATCGTCTAAAAATTTCGTATTTTTTTTGCTCTCATACAGCGCCTCATCGAGTTTGGCGACCTCAAAGTATTTTTTTTGCATGCGATACACATCAGCCAAAACCTCGCACACCATACCGCTAGCGCAGCCATAAATTCGCCTATGTGTCTCCATGATACGCACCGCAGCGTCGCTATCACCCAGCTTGTTTAAAAGCACATCGCTAAGGCGGATTAAATTTTCCTCTGATTTTTCCAGCTCATAGGCCTTTTCGAAATACTGCTTGGCTAGGGCGAAATTATCCATAGCATAATATGTCGCGCCCAAAATCGAGTAATTTCGCGAATTTACCTCTAAATTTGCTAAATGAAGCGCGGTAGTGTTGGCTTTGAGTATTTCGCCCTGCCCCATATAATACCCCACTTTTACGCGCAAATACTCGCTATCATCAGCCAAAATTTTATCGCCCAAAGCTAGGTAGCGCGCGGTTGCTTTGCTATCTTTTAAGAAAAACGCAAGCTTTAAGGCTTCTAACAAATACACCTGCGAATTTGTCTTTAAAAAAGCTTTTTCGTAAAGCTTCATCGCGCTTTGCGGGTCTTTGTTGGCTAGTTCTAGCGCAGTTAGCAGATCGAAATTTAGCTCAGCCTCATCATAAGCCTTCATCGCCTCTTTTAGCTTTTGCGGTGTGGTGGCCTTTTGCGCTACATTTTCGCTAGCGTTTTTCTCAGGTACCGGCGCAGTATTTGTGATAACCGAGCTTTTATTCATATCTTTTATCGCGTCGCTTTTGGTTTCACTAGCACCCAAATTTAGGGCACCAAGAGCCAAAAAAGCGGTTAAAATTTTACCCCAATACATTCTTTCTCCAATTCATCTTTATGCTCTTTGAAATAATCCCAAAATGGAAAGGTTCGACATTGATTTGGTCTGTATTCATAAATCCCGCAGTTTCGGTGCTTTTCGTCGAAAAACACACACGCCATACCGTCAAGATATGGTTTTTCTTTTATGCTAAATTTATTCCCAACTCGCTCTAAAAATACGCGGATAAAATTTGCCTTATCTATCCCCATAAATTCGCTGAGTTTCTCGATTTCTGCGTCATTTATCCAAATATATCCGCTCTCGCCCGTGCAACACTTGCCGCCGCAGCTTTCGCAGGCGCTACTATCGAAGGTATAGTCAAACTCACTCAATATCGACACTTTCTAAACCAGCTTTTTCATAAATTTTAGCCGTTATTTTACTTTTTTCACCATTAAGAAATGTATAAATCGGCGCACAAATTTCACAAAGTGAGCGCGAACTTTTTTGCGCCAAAAAAAGTGCGAGTTTAGCGGGCTTGTTTTCGTTTGGATAGACAAAGGCGAGTTTGGTCAAATTTAGCTTATAGCTTTGCAAAATTTCGCAAATTTGCGAGATTTTGCCCGCCTCGTAGCAAAAAATCAGCGCACCTTTTGGCTTTAAATGAGTATTGCTAACACGCACGAAATCGCTAAGGCTTAGGCTTGTGGCGCTTTTGCTTAGCGCGATGTGCAAATTTTGGCTAGTTAGGATTTTTTCCCTATAAAATGGCGGATTTGAAACGATTAAATCAAATCTTTGCTCGCTTTTAAAATTTGCAAAATTTTCGTGCAAAATTTGAGCCTGTAATGAATTTTGTTCGCAATTTTTACGCAAAATTTCTAAATTTTGCTCTTGGATTTCAAGCAAGCTTAAATCTAAATTTGGAAAATCCCGCTTCAACATCAGCCCCAAAATCCCGCATCCTGCCCCAACATCTAAAATTTTAAGAGAATTTGTGGCGCGAGAGTTAAGCCAGTTTTCGCAGATAAAATTCCATAAAAAAATGGTATCGCTGGTGTAGCGATACCCACTTTTTAGCTGGAAAAGTCTCATAAATGCAGATTTTCTACGATTGTGTGAGCGTGGTTGAAGGCTACGACGATTGAACCGCCGTTTCTAGTGATCAAATCTCCACCCACAAAAAGCCCTTTTGTGCTAGTTTCGCATTTTTCATCTACGAACGGCACGCCGTTTTCGTCGAATTCCACGCCACATTTTTTAAGGAAATCCACAGGGCTTGTGCCACCGATTGCATAGATTATGCGATCATAAACTAACTCCATGCCGTTTGTGAATTTCACTAGCACCTTGCCACTTTCGTTTTCTAGCGCTTCGATATCAAGGCCAAGGCGCAGGATAATGTCGCCGTTTCTGGCCTCTTTTTTGATATCTTCTTCGTTGATTTCATTTAGCCTAGTAAAGCTCTCTTTGCGGTAGCATAGGGTAACGGTGTTTGTTTTGCATAGCGAGAGCGCGTATTCGGCGGCTGAGTTGCCACCGCCCACGACTAGGACTTTTTCATTGACGCTACATTTATCGAGGTTGAAATTTACCCTTTGTGTGATTGATGGCGGGATTTTGTAGCTTGGTTTGTTTGGTTTGCCCATACGGCCGATTGAGATGATGACATTGTGTGCGCGAAATCCAGACGAGGCTGTGGTGATATAAAATGGTTCGCCGTCCTTTTTCTCGACCTTTTCGACCTCACTGTTGAAGTAAATATCGATATCGCCGTGATCTAGCAAGCTATCGAAATAATCAAGCACGCTCTCTTTCGTGCCAGTCTCGAAGCTAATCGTGCCTTTTGTTTCGCTATCCATGCCTTTGTATTCTTTATCTACGCGTTTTTTGTCTTTGTAAAATTGTCTGATTGTTTGAGAGTGATTATCGCCTTTTTCTAGCAAAAGCACCTTGGCTACGCCTTTTCTTTTGGCCTCGACCACGGCCGCGATTCCGCAAGGACCGCCACCGATGACAACTACATCATAAACATTTATCATTTTTTTCCTTTGTGTTAAATTTTACAACCTTTGATTATAATCAAAATTTATTTATAAATGGTAAAAATTATTAAAATTTTAAAGATTTAATTAGTCTGTTTTATTTTTACCCAAAACTTAGCCCAAAAATGCTAAATTTAGAAAAAAATTTAAAGGAAAATAATGATTTTAGCCATTGAAAGTAGCTGTGATGACAGCTCGGTAGCGGTTTTAAACAGCTCGAATTTCAAATTAGAATTTTACGAAAAAATCTCCCAAGAACTCGAACACTCCAAATACGGCGGTGTCGTGCCAGAACTAGCCGCGCGTCTTCACACAGAAGCACTGCCTCGCATTTTAGAGCGCGCAAAGCCCTTTTTTGGCTCTCTTAAAGCCGTCGCCGTAACGCACGCACCGGGCCTTAGCGTGAGTTTAATAGGGGGCGTGAATATGGCAAAAACTCTTAGCCTTGCGCTAAATTTGCCACTAATTGGCGTAAATCACCTAATCGGGCATATTTATTCGCTATTTTTGGACAAAGAAGCAGAATTTCCGCTTGGGGTTTTGCTAGTAAGTGGCGGGCACACGATGATTCTTGATATTGACGCCAGAGGCGCAATCAGCGTGCTTGCAAGCACTAGCGATGATAGCTTTGGTGAGACATTTGACAAATGCGCCAAAATGCTAGGACTTGGCTATCCGGGTGGCGCGATAATCGAAAATTTAGCCAAAAATGGCAAGCCAAAATTTAGCTTCCCAGTGCCTTTAAAGGGCGACAAACGCCTACAATACAGCTTCTCAGGCCTTAAAAATGCCGTTCGAGTGCAAATCGAAAAACTATCGCAAAACGGCGAACTAGCAGGGCAAGATAAGTGCGATATCGCCTACGCCTTTCAAAAAAGTGCTTGCGCGCATATCATGGATAAACTCTCGCGGGTCTTTGATGAGCGCAAATTTAAGCGTTTTGGCGTCGTGGGCGGGGCTAGTGCAAATCTCTATTTGAGGCAAAATTTGGCAAATTTATGCGACGCGCACGAGTGCGAACTTTTATTTGCGCCACTAAAATTTTGCTCGGATAATGCCGCGATGATAGCGCGCGCAGGCTTGGAGAAATACCGCAAACAAAACTTTATCGCACCGCAAAATTTGCAAATAATCCCAAGTTTAAATCTAAACTCCGCATTTGAGTGAAATTTAAAATTTAGCCTAAAATTTAAAAATCGTTCAATGCTAAATTTGGATTGAATTTTGAATTTAAATTTCTCTGGATTGCTTCGCTCATTGCACTCGCTCGCAATGACAGCGAATTTACACGCTTTAAATTTTATACTCGTAGATTGCCTCGAAACGGCTTACGCCGTTTCTTGCAATGACAATAAATTTAGCGGATTTTATCACTCTTGCTTGGGATTAAGAGCTTATCTAGCTCATCACGCACGCTTACCTTTGAATTTGGGTTTAAAATATGCGAATAAATCACATAATTTGCCAAAACCTTCTTGCCATAATCCCTACTTTCAGCAAATGTTACTAGCTCCATTGACAAAAATGGCTCGTATTTTCCCCTCTTAAACAAATCCGCTCGTTTTAGAAGTTTGCTCGTAAATCCCAGTCCGCCATTGTATGCATAAGCGATAAAAACAGGGCTAAGTAGCTTGGTTTCGAGTGTGTCAATGTGAATATTGGCGAATTTATAGGCGATTTTTGGATCAAACATCATATCTTGATCCCAGCCCTCGATACTAATTTGCTTTTTGGCGATATCGTTTGCCACAAATGGCATAAACTGCATCATACCAAGCGCATACGAGGTCGAAACAGCGCTTGGGATAAAGCGTGATTCTTGGCGGCCAAGAGCTAAAATCAGCGCTTGGCGGTGCAAATCAGTAGTGCCGATATGTTCCATAAATGGCGTTAGATAGTAATTATCGCGCCCGCCATTAGCCTTATTCATTATATACGCCCACTCGCCAAGGCTCTCTTTGGTGTCGAATTTCTTCGCAAACTCCAAAAGCTCTGCTTTGCCCATTTTATCGGCTTTGGTCTTGGTGCAAACCCAGTTAAATGGGTTTTTGATATCATAGTTTGAAATTTTATCGCGCGCTGGGGTTGGATTTATGATATTTAGGCTTTTATCGCCCAAAATTTCCTTTGCGTAGAGCGAATATAGGCTATAATAATTGCTCTTGGCAAGCTCGCGCAAGATATTTTCATCTTTGCTTAGCAAATAGACCCAAAATTTCGCATTGTGCGAGTTATGCACGCTCTCTATCGTAGCTGCTGCGCGCCCAAAATACGCCAAAGCCTGCGCCTCATCGCCATAAGTTAGAGCATTTACGCCGAGCAAAAACGCGATTTCTTTATCCACTTTTTGCGGATCAATTCCTAGCATAGATTGGCGCAAATTTGGATATTTGCGCTTGATTACAGCATCTTCAAGCACGCTTTTAAAGCCAGAGAGTTGCGCCATATCTGTGATGAAAGCGGGGCTTGCGTTTATGTTTAGCAAGCTCTCATCGCCTTTGAATTGATAATATGCAAAATAATTTTGCGCATGACCGCTCTCTTTAAAATACTGCGCCGGCGAGCCTGAATTGAAGCCTTTTAGTAAATTTATCGCGCTCATCGCACCCAAATTTCCACTATTTTCAAATTTGCTAATTAACGCCAAACGAGTTTTAGGGCTTAGCTTTGCCACAAATGCTGGATAGCTTCTAGCCTTTTGGCAGGTTAAATTCGCATCTAGTATATTCGCACTCGTTACACCTGCGCACTTATCTGGCTTTGGCAGAGCTTTAAACGCGCCTAAAATTTTATCAAGTTCCTTTTTTATTTTGCCACGATAGCGGTAAATTCCAGCCTTTCTAAGGGCTTTTAGCTCGTTTTTGTCGTATTTGGTTTCTGTGGCTAGGCGGTAAATGTAATAATCTTTCGCCAAAGATTTTGGCTCGTTTTTTATCTCTTCGTAGCTTTTGACATTTGCTACGGCAAAACTCGCGCAAAGTGCCACCGCTAGGCTAAATTTAAATAAAATTTTCAAAAAACACTCCTTTGTAAGGCATAAATTATCGCATTATCAATCACGCTAAGGCCGATTAAAATCACAAGCGGGGCGAAATCAAACCCGCCAAGCGTGGTTGGGATATACCTGCGCACGAGCTTGAAAGCCGGGGTTGTAAGCTTGTAGATCGCTTGGACAAATTTATTAAACGGATTTGGGCGTATGAAGCTAAGCACGCAGGCGACAAACACAAGCAAAATGTAGGCTTGTATGGCGTAGTGCAGAGTGATGAAAACGCCGTAAATTAGGCTATTTGCTAGCATTTAGGATTTCCTTGATTGATGATTTTATGAGTGGGTAAAGTTCATTTAACTCTGGTCCGTGAGGCGCGCCTGTAAGAAGCAATCTAAGTGGCATAAAAAACGCCTTGCCTTTGAGAGCGGTTTTTTCCATAAGGATTGTTTTTAACTCATTAAATTCGGCTGGAATTTGGGTTAAATTTAAAATTTCATTTCGCAAAATTTCGGCGTTTTGGCTAAATTCGCTTGGAATTTCTTTTTGGCTAAAAATTGCGCTAATTTTTGCTTTGATTTCTGGGATTAGGCTGGATTCTTGGGTGTAAAATTTCACTAACTCTACCTTGCTCTCATCTACGCCAAAAAGCTCGCAAATGCGCTTAGCGCTTGCCCTTTTGATATGTTCGCGGTTGATAAATGCAAGCTTGTCGATGTCAAATTTCGCCGGAGCCTTTGAAATTTTAGCGATATCGAAAAACTCCACCGCTTCTTCGATACTAAAAACCTCGCACGGGGTTTTATTTCCAAGCAAAACCAAATAATTCGCAATCGCCTCAGGCAAAAATCCAGTATCTAGCATCCATTTTACGCTACTTGCGTCGTCGCGTTTGGACATTTTCTTGCCATCAGGCCCCAAAATAATCGGCAAATGCGCGTATGAAATCTCGTCTGTGTATCCCAAACACTCCCTAATCCAGTTTTGTTTCGGGGTATTACTGACATGATCCTCGCCCCTGATTACGAAGGTAACGCCTTCTAGCATATCATCAGTGGCGCAAGCGAAATTATATGTCGGGGTCTTATCCGCGCGCATGATGACGAAACTATCGATATTTTCAGGCTCGAAGCTAATCTCGCCTTTGATAGCGTCTGTGAATTTCAAAACTCTGGTTGGTTTTTTAAGTCTAATTGTAAATGGCTTTGGATTGTCTATGACCTCAGCATCACTTAAATGCTCGCAAGTCCCGTCGTAGCGATATGCTACGCCCTTTTCTTTGGCTTTTTCTTTTTTGGCGGCAAGCTCTTCTTCGCTACAAAAGCAGCAAAACGCCTTGCCCTCTTGGAGCAGTTTAGCGGCGAATTCTTGGTGAAATTTTAAATTTTTGCTTTGATAATAAAGTGTTTGCCATTTGATACCAAAAAGGGTTAAAATTTCCATTATATCTTTGTCTTTGCCCTCGATATTGCGGGCAGTATCGGTATCCTCGATACGCAAAATAAATCCACTTTTATCTTGAAGCGAGCGGATATAGTTAAAAATCGCGGCGCGTAAGTTTCCAATGTGCATATCGCCTGTGGGTGATGGCGCAAATCTATACATAAATTTTCCTTTTCTTTATTAAATTTCAAAATTTGCCATTATACTTTTTTCTACCTAATAAAAAGCAAAAAGTAAGCAAAATTAGGTTATTATCTATCCTTTTATTTCCCAAAGGAGGCTTTTAATGAGCTTTATTCAAGAATTCAAAGAATTCGCAATGAAAGGCAATGTCATCGATATGGCAGTGGGTGTGGTCATCGGTGGAGCCTTTGGCAAGATCGTAACTTCACTAGTTGGCGATGTCATTATGCCAATCGTCGGAGTTATCACAGGTGGTATGAATTTTACCGATTTAAAAATCGTTTTAAAAGAAGCTGTGGGCGAAACACCAGCCGTGACGATAAATTACGGCTCGTTTATCCAAACAGCGGTTGATTTTATCATTATCGCATTTTGTATTTTTTGCGCAATCAAAGCAATCAATAAGCTTAAAAAAGAAAAACCAGCCGAGCCTGAGGCGCCAGCTGAGCCTAGCGAAGATATCAAACTTCTAAGCGAAATCAGGGATTTACTAAAAAAATAATATGGAAATTTTGAAATTTATCCCTTTTTTTAAGGGGCTTGATGAGGCCAAAATCGAGCGATTAGCGCAGATTAGTAGCAAAAAGGCTTTTAAAAAGGGAGAAATTTTATTTTATGAGGGTGATACAAGCTCTCATTTAATCATCTTGCTTAAAGGCACAATCGAGATTTACAAAACAGCCCCTAGTGGCAAGGAGATCTATATTCACGAAATCCGCCCGATGTCTTTCGTGGCTGAGGCTGTAAATTTTGAAAATATCCCCTATCCAGCCAGCGCGCGCTTTGCTAGCGGTGGCGAGGTTTTAAAAATCGATTATGAAAAATTTGTCGAAGAGTTTTTGAGCGAGCCTGAGATTTGCATTAGCATTATAAAATCAATTTCGGCGAAGCTTAGGGCGCTAGAATTTGCGTTTGAAAACAGCGTCGTGCTACCCAGCGAGGCAAAAATATCAAAATTTATCATCGAAAATTTTGATATTTTTACCAGCTCAAAACACATTAAAATCGCTAAAATTTTAAATATCACCCCAGAGACATTTTCTCGCACGATTACGAAATTTAAAAAATCTGGCGCGCTTTTGGTCGATAAAGACGGCGAAATTTCGGGTTTTGATAGAGAAAAATTAGAAAAATTTATCTGATTTGGAGTAAGAGTGAAAATCCCATATATTTTTCCGATTGTAGCGACGACGCTCTTTGTTTTTTTGAATTTATACATTTACAAATCAATCTTAGCTAGGTTTGAAATTTACGATAAATTCAAAAAAATCAAGCCGTTTTTGATAGTTTTTTGCCTATTTTTGGTGATTTTCGAGGGTATGTTTTTTACTAGAAGCGTTTTTGCCGGCGCGCTAAAAGATGAAATTTTATACAAAATTTGCGTCGTTTGCGTGGCTAGTAGCTTTTCGCTTTTCTTTTTGTGCCTAGCCTATGATATTTTAAATGTGAGCGCAAAATTTGCCAAATTTAGCGAGAGCAGGCGCAAATTTATTAAAATTTGCGTAGATGTAACCTTCGTAATAATGGCGTTTAGCTACCTTTTTAAGGGCTTTTATAATGCTTTAAAAACTCCAAAAATAAATATTGTTGATATAAAAATTAAAAATTTGAGCAAAGAGTTAAATTTGGCAGTGGTTAGCGATATACACTTGGGCGAATTTTTAAAAAAAGATTTTTTAGAAGTCATAGTGGCACAAATAAACGCCACTAGCCACGATGCTGTGTGTATCGTGGGCGATATGTTTGATTTGCGTTCTCACGAACTTGGCGATATTTTAGAACCCTTGCGCGAACTAAAAAAGCCTGTGTTTTTCGTGACAGGAAATCACGAGTATTACAGAGGCGCGAAAGGGTTAATCGAGGCCTTGGAGCGCGAGGGCGTGAGGGTTTTGCAAAACGAGAGCGTGGAGTTTATGGGGATAAATCTGCTTGGCACGCACGATTTAAGCGGTGTGAGATTTAATGAATTAGAGCCGAATTTTAGGGCAGCCCTAAAAATAGCAGATCCAAATAAACCTAAAATTTTGCTCGCTCATCAGCCAAAATTTATAAATTTACATGTAAAAGATGAGGTGGATCTGTGTATTTGCGGGCACACGCACGGCGGGCAAATTTTCCCATTTAGCCTGCTTGTAGCGCTCGATCAAAAATATGTCCATGGGCTATATAATGACGGAGCGAAGCAAATTTATGTGAGCAGTGGGGCTGGATTTTGGGGCCCTCCGATGAGGATTTTTGCCGACGCAGAAATCGCGCTACTAAGACTAAGGAGAGAGTGATGAAAAAGCTAATTTCACGCTGTTTTGGGGCTGTGGCTGGGGTAAAATTTCCGCGCCCTGTGCAGAAGTTTATAAATCAAAAATACATTGACGCTTTTGAGATTGATATGAGCGAATTTTTAGGCGCAGGTGATTACGATAGCCTAAATGCGCTATTTACGAGGCGTTTGGTGAGGGAGCGTGAAATTTGCGCCGAACCTAGCGCGTTTTTGAGCCCGAGTGATGGCGTGATTTTTGAGTGTGGGGCTACTAGTGATTTTAGCGCGTTTAGCATAAAGGGGCATAAATACGATATTTGGGAGCTTTTGGGGCTTAAATCTTGGGCTGGGGATTTGCAAAAGCAAAATTCCGAAATTTTTATTAGTTTGCTAAATTTAGATGATATGAAAACTTCCAGAGATTTTAAAATGTCGGCGGATTTGACATACGCAAACATCTACCTAAGCCCAAAAGACTATCATCACTATCACGCTCCATGCGATCTTAGCGTCATTGGTGCGCTATATATCCCGGGCGAGCTTCACAGCGTGGCAAAAAAATATCTGCTAAAAGTGCCAAATCTCTATGCCAAAAATGAGCGCGTGGTACTGCTGTGCAAAATGAGCAATGGCGGGCTTTTGTGGCTGGTTTTTGTGGGAGCGCTAAATGTAGGCAAAATGAAATTTGACTTTGATAGCAGGATTCAAACTAATGCCAAGGCTAACGATAAGGCTAGGGAAATTTTGCATTTTGATTATAATAAATTCGATTATGGCGAGGGCGTGAGCTTTAAAAAGGGCGAACATATCGGGAATTTCGAGCTTGGCTCTACGATAGTGATGATTGCCGAGAAGGAATTTTTGGAGTTTGAAATTTCGCAGGGGCAGAGGGTAAAATTTGCGCAAAAAATCGCTAGCTTAAAATAATTTAAAGCTAGCTTAATTTTATTTTGGCTATACTTAAATCTATTTTAAATCAAAGGATTTAATATGAAAAACGCATTTACTATGATTGAGTTGGTTTTTGTTATCGTCGTTCTTGGCATTTTAGCAGGTGTCGCTGTGCCTAGACTAGCTATGACCAGAGATGACGCAATGGCTGCAAAAATAAGAGGCGA
Source organism: Campylobacter sp. VBCF_04 NA7 (assembly GCF_027737405.1). Taxonomy (NCBI): domain Bacteria; kingdom Pseudomonadati; phylum Campylobacterota; class Epsilonproteobacteria; order Campylobacterales; family Campylobacteraceae; genus Campylobacter; species Campylobacter sp. VBCF_04 NA7. The sequence goes on along the minus strand of NZ_JAOVTT010000004.1, from coordinate 102,485 downwards.
TGTAGCGGCTATCAGAAGTGGTATTTCGCTAAAAAAAGCTGAAATGCAGTTAGAAGGCAATGCTAGTTGGCCTGTATTAGAAGGCACTGGCGCAGGGTTGTTTGACAATGTTTTGCAAAATGATATTTCTGATGCAGGTAAAGATCTTAGAAATGGTTGGCATCGTAATGAAGACGGAACTTATCAAGCATGTGTGGCTAAGAATTGCACAACATTTACATATTATCGAACAAAAGCAGAAGCTGACGCTAAGGGTGTCAAGGTTGGCACTTTTGATTGCGTTCATACAGATAAAACCTGCCAAACATTAGCAGAATAAGCTTGTATTATTATGAAATCGCGGTTTTAGGGGCAAGACTAAAACCGCTTACCTATTTTTCAAATTCCAAAATTTCACTGTATCAGATTGTCCAAATTCCCGTAAAAAACGCCCAAAAACGCGGTGTAGTTTTACGCGAAGTGCCAAAACCCGAGTTTTGCACGAAAGAAATCAGCGAAATTTTGCCCCTAAATTTCACGCCGTTTCAGGTGGAGTTGGCGCAGTTTATTTCGCATTTTTATATCTGCGAAATCGGCGTGGCATTTGGGGTTTTTGAGCCAAATTTGGGCATAAATTGCGCGCCTTGCGAAAAGCCAAATTTCACAAAAACGCCAAATTTGACCCTAGAGCAGACAAAAGCTCTAAATTTTGCCAAGCAAAATGCCGTTTCGCTGATTTTTGGCGATACGGGAAGTGGCAAAAGCGAGGTTTATATCTCGCTCATAGCAGAAATTTTAAACTCTGGCAAACAAGCACTATTTTTAATGCCAGAAATCTCGCTCACACCGCAAATGACGAAGCGCTTGCAAGGGTATTTCGGCGAGGCTCTTGGCGTGTGGCACTCCAAAATCACCCCCGCTAAAAAACGCCAAATTTTAGCCGATTTTTTCGCAGGCAAAATTCGCCTTATCGCAGGCGCGCGCTCGGCGCTGTTTTTGCCGTTTCATAATCTTGGCGCAATCATTGTCGATGAGGAGCACGATGATAGCTACAAATCAGCCTCCGCTCCACGCATAAATGCCCGAGATCTCGCGATTTTCGCCGCGCACAAATGTGGCGTTAAAACCGTGCTTGGCTCAGCCACGCCCTCTCTTACGAGCTTTGCGAAACAGCCAAATTTCAGGCTCAAAGGCACCTATCACGCCACGCACAAACGCTACATTTACGACGAGAGCGAAACTTCCCTCACGCCAAAAATAAAAAAAGAAATCAGCGCAAGTCTAGGCGCAAATCGCCAAATAGTGGTGTTTTTGCCCACACGCGCAAATTTCAAATATATGGTTTGCAAGAGTTGTGGCGAGATTATCAAATGCCCGTTTTGCTCGGTGGGTATGAGCTATCACGAAAAGGAAAAGGCGCTAAAATGCCATTATTGCGGATACAGCGCATTTTACAAACAGCCTTGCGCTAAATGTGGCAAAAGCGTAAGCGAGGCCAAAAAAATGGGCACTAGCGAGCTTTTAAAGGAGCTAAAAGCAAATTTCCCTGAGGCAAAAATCGCTAAATTTGACCGCGATGAGATTACAACCCAAAGAAAGCTAGAAACCCTACTAAACGACTTTAACGCCCATAAAATCGACATTTTGGTAGGCACGCAAATGCTTAGCAAGGGGCATGATTACCATGGCGTGGATTTGGCGGTGATTATGGGGATTGATGAGCATTTGAACTACCCTGATTTTAGGGCGCGCGAAAAGACCCTAGCCCTTGGCATGCAAGTAGCAGGTAGAGCCGGCAGGAAGGGCGAAGGCAGGGTCGTGATACAGACTCTGCAAAGGGCGTTTTTCGAGGATTTTTTGCAGGATTATGACGCGTTTTTAGAAGAAGAAAGCGAGGATCGAGATCCGCTATATCCGCCATACACTAGGCTTTTGCGCGTTTTAATCTCACATAAAAACGAGGTAGAGGCGGCTAAAATTTGCGCTAGCGGGCTTGAAATTTTACACAGCGCGCTAAAAGCCAAAAAACTAAATGGTTTGCAAATCATAGGGCACGGCAAAGCTGGAATTGCGCTGATTGCGGGCAAATTTCGCTATGAGATACTGCTTCGAGCTACCACGCACACACCACTTTTAAAGGCTGGCGCACTTTTAGCGCATTTGCCCGTTGAGATCGATATGGATCCGATTAATTTTTCTTAAATTTCATCTGTGCGCACGATTAGGCTTTTTGGAAGGTTAAATTTAGCGATGATTTCGCACTCTTTTTCGCGCATTTGCCCGTTATCGATTTCGTGATCAAAGCCTAAGATATGAAGCAGTCCGTGCGTAAATAAAAGCGCGATTTCATCGCTATTTGAGTGCGAAAATTCTAACGCTTTTTGCTCTACTAAATCCAAATTTATCACAACAGAGCCTATCGGGGCAGTATTCGCACCACCTGGCACAATTTCGAGCGGAAAACTAAGCACATCGGTGGTTTTATCGACCCCCCGCGCGCTTTTGTTGATTTCGCGCATTTCCTCGCTTCGCACGAAGACTAGTTCGACCGCACCCGCGCTAAGCGTAGTTAAAATTTCGTCCAAAATTTTTGGGTAATTTTCTTCACAAAGTATCAATTTCAAGCCCTTTAAATCAAAATTTGCCTATAATTCTACCAAAAAAGGATTAAATTTGAAAAAAGCTTTATGTATCATCAGTGGCGGTATGGATAGCGCGACTTGCGCGTATATCGCTAAAAATTCAGGCTATGAGGTCATTGGAGTGCATTTTGATTATGCTCAGCGCACGCAAGATAAAGAGCGCGAGTGTTTCGAGAGAATTTGCGATGATTTAGGCGCACAGAGGCGATACACGCTGGATGCTAGATTTATCGCACAAATCGGCGCAAACTCGCTAACTGATACGAGCCTTAGTGTGCGAAAGGGCGCAAACATCGACAAAAACGAGATCCCAAACACCTATGTGCCGTTTCGAAACGGCGTGTTTTTGAGTATCGCGGGCGCGCTTGCTGAGCGTGAGGGGTGTGAGGCGATTTTCATCGGCGTGGTGCAGGAGGATAGTAGCGGATATCCTGATTGTAGCGCAGAATTTATTGCAAAAATGCAAAGCGCGATAAATGCGGGCACTTCGCCAAATTTTAGCGTGGAGATTAAAACGCCTTTGGTGCATTTAAACAAGGGTGAGATTGTGGCGCGTGCGCTTGAAAACGGCGTAAATTTGGGGCTTACTTGGAGCTGTTACACAAACTCGCACAAGGCTTGTGGTGTGTGCGATAGCTGTCAATTGCGCCTAAATGGCTTTGCAAAAGCCGGGGTAAAAGATCCAATCGAGTATGAAATCGAAATTTGATTTACAGCATGTTTGGCGATACTGCCCCGAATTTCGCCAAATTCACTAACTTTCCAATCCGCTTTTGCACGCTTCTAGCGAACCGCTTTTAAAGCCTTTATAAAACCACTCTTTTCTTTGTGCGCCACTTCCATGCGTGAAAGAATCCGGCACCACATACCCACGCGCCTTTTTTTGCAAGGTATCATCGCCTATCATCGTAGCGGCATTTAGCGCCTCTTCCAAGTCGCCATCTTCTAAAATTTTGTATTGATGATGTCCCCAAATACCCGCCAAACAATCGGCTTGAAGCTCCACTCTAACCTGAATCGCGTTTGCCCCAGCTTCGTTTGTTCTAGCCTTTAATTTATCGGCGTTGGATAAAATTCCTAGCAGGTTTTGCACATGGTGTCCCACTTCGTGCGCGATGACATAGCCTTGCGCGAAATCGCCCGCTGCGTGGTGTTTTTTCGCCAAATCAGAGAAAAAATCCGTATCCAAATAAATCCTAGTATCAGCCGGGCAGTAAAACGGCCCAACTTGCGAGCTAGCATACCCGCACCCGCTTCTTGTCGCGCCGTGGAATAAAAGCAGTCTTGGCTCAGAGTATTTCGCGCCGTATTTCGCAAAAATCGCGCCCCAAACATCTTCGGTTTGCCTTAGCACGGTAGAGACGAAATCCTTGGCTTCCTGCGCCGCTTCGTTGTTTTCAAATTTACTAGCCTCAGCTCCACCGCCAGCAGAGGTGAAATTTAGCAAATTTAGCGGATTATAACCCATAAACGCCGCTACCACGCCAAGGGCTAGGACGATTCTGCCAAATTTCGTTTTTACCAAAAATTTCACCACAGGAATCAAAAGCGCGAGATTTACTCCGCCTCCGCCACCACCGCTACTAGCCCTCATATCGTCGATATTTGAGCTTTTATTTCCGCCACGCCATTTCATTTTTTATCCTTCAAATTTGAATTTTTAAAATTTTATCACAAATTTCATTTCTAGCAAAATTTGCGCCCACTCTAATCATCGAGTTTGAGCTTAGGGTGCCAATACATCGACTTTGAGACCTTGCGAAATTTCACGCTCGCATTTAGGTCGTTCGAGGTCGTAAAGCTAAGCACAAGATCATCTTTTTGCGTTTTTGGCGCGCTGATTTTGTAGCGATTAGACCACGCGATTTTAAAAACCTCTTTGCTAGCTAGTTCGCTCTCATCGGCGATTAGCTCCACGCTGACATTTTCGTCGCTTCCATTTACACGCACATTTTTAATCTCAATCTCTTTTGGATACGAGGTTAGCAAGAAAAACTCATCTTCTCTTTCGTTGCGAATTTCAGGCATTGTGGGGTTTAGATAGGTCGCCACGCCCAGGTATCTATCGCCCTCTTTGACGCTTTCGAATTTTTGCGTATATGCCATAAACTCGTTTTTGACCGGGTCGTGAGGGACTTTTTCTTTGTTAGCACACGAGCAAATTCCTAGCGCAAACAGCCCTAAAATCAGAGTGCGCGCAAATTTTGAAATAGTTAAATTTTGCATTTTTCTTCCTTTAAATTTTGGCGTATATTATCAAATTTTGCTTTTTAAAAGGCTAAATTTGATACAATCAAGATTTTTTAAGGGAGAGAGATGAAAAGACTAGCCATTGCGTTTTCAGGTCCGTCAAACACCGGCAAAACAACGCTAATTTGCAAGGTAGCGCAAATTTTTATCGAGCAAAATTTAAAGGTCGCTATCGTCAAACACGACCCCAAAGACAAGGCCAAATTTGATACCGAGGGCAAGGACAGCGCGAAATTTAGCGCAGTTGGCGCAGATGTGGCGGTCGTAAGCCCTACGCGCACGACATATTTTTTGAAACAAATGCGAAATTTAGACGAGATTATCGCTGGATTTGGTGATTTTGATATTTTGATTGTGGAGGGTCTAAAAACACTGCCCCTGCCACGAATCAGCCTATTTAGGGACAAAATCGACGAGGCATATTTGCCATTTTCGCAAGCCATTGCGACAAATTTACCAAGAGCGCAAATGGATAAAGCCTGCCCCGTAAATTTCGACATAAACGACGCGCAAAGTATCGCAAAATGGATACTTAATAATGCTAAAAAAGTTTAAAAAGGAGAGAGTATGCAAGAAATCGTAAAAAAAATAGAAAAAATCGCCGTTTTAATCAGTGAAGAGCTAAAATACGCTGATTTCGGCTACGCTAGCACGCAAAATTCCACCGGAGATACACAGCTTAAACTCGATGTGCTAAGCGATATGATAATCGAGCGCGAATTTCGCGGCGTAGAGTGCGTAAAGGCGCTAATTAGCGAAGAAAAAGAGGAAATGCTAAGCATTAATGAAAATGGCAAATTTATAGTAGCTTACGATCCGCTCGACGGATCTAGCCTAGTAGATGTAAATTTCGCCGTAGGCTCGATTTTTGCGATTTATGAGGGCGAAATTTCACCAAGCTCATTGCGCGGGGCAGTGTATAGCGTGTATGGCCCTAGAATCGAGCTTTGCGTATGTTTAGGCGATACTCCGAAGCTATACAGGCTTGGCAGGGACGGCAAATTTGCCTTCGCAAAAGAGTTAGTTTTAAACGAAAAAGGCAAACTAAACGCCACAGGAGCGACGCAAAAAGGTTGGAGCGATACGCACAGAGTCCTCGTAAGAGCGCTATTTGACGAGGGTTATCGCCTCAGATACTCAGGAGCTATGGTCAGCGACCTGCACCAAATTTTGCTAAAAGGCGGTGGGCTTTTTAGCTACCCAGCCACGAGCGATCACCCGCAGGGCAAGCTTCGCATGGCGTTTGAAGTGTTGCCGTTTGCCTATATCTATGAGCACGCAAATGGCGCTACTAGCGACGGAAAAAACAATTCTCTTTTAGAGCTTGAAATTTCAAAAATTCACCAAACCACACCGTGTTTTTTCGGCTCAAAATATGAAATTTCCAAAATGCACGAAATTTATCAAAGCGAAAAATAATGTCAGAAAATAACCAAGAACGCGATATTTTCGAGCAAATTTTAGACAAAAATTTAGCCATTTTGCAAGATTGCCAAGCGCAAAATGGCTTGCAAAGTTGTAGCCAGTGCGAAAAAATCCTAGACTGCCAAACACGCGATAAGTATGTCAAGGCCGTGTTTGAGAGCATGTCCAAAGGTAGCACTGGCGATTTTGAATTTTAAATTTTAATTTCACACTAAAAATTTAAAGGAATTTGATGAACGCCTTTATAAACGGCATTTTAATGGGCTTTGGCGTGAGTGTGCCAATCGGTCCGATTAATGTTTTGATTATGTCTTATGCGCTGCAAAGTTACACAAAAGCCCTTTGTTTGGGGCTTGGCGCAATGAGTGTGGATATGCTTTATCTCGCCCTTAGCGCATTTGGGATTTCGCAACTTGCCAAAATTCCGCTTGTATTTGCGATTATTTCGGTGTTTGGGGCGTGTTTTTTACTATACATTGCCTATGGAATTTACAAAAGCGCGCGCAACACACCTGAAATCAAAAGCGTCGAGCTTGGCTCTCACGCCAAAATTTACTCAAAAGGCTTTTTTCTAAATTTGCTAAATCCTTATGTAATTATGTTTTGGCTCAGTGTCTCTGCTAGCGTGAGTAGCGAAAATTTCACTCTCTCACTGCTGGGGCTTTTTGTAGCGATTTTATCGTGGATTACGCTTTTTCCGCTTGTAGTCTATAAAAACAGAGCGCGCCTGCCAGATAGCGTAGTTAGGGCGTTTGCTTACATTTCTACGGCGATTTTGGTGTTTTATGCTGCAAAACTTCTTTGGGGAGTGGTGAAAAATTTAATCGCTTAAATTTAAGCGATTAAATTTTGAAGCGGTTATCTATCTGTCTTTAAAATATCGACCAAAACACCGTCAAATTCGTCTTGTTTATACATTTTTATCTCTTTGACGACGCTAGCGTTATCGTCTGTGATGACGCGGTTATTTACCAAAGTATCCTCGATGAGTTTGAATACAAAGGCGTGGTTGCTGATATCTGCCATTTGGCTTTTAAAGCCCATAGATAGGCACACAGGGCCTTCTATGCGCACGCCACGCAAATCTTTGGCGACATACAAATTTGCGATTGTGCGAACCATTTTTTTCGCCATTTGCGCGTGTTCAGATGAGTTTATGACATCATTTAATCCGAAATTTTCCATTAAAAGCGGAATTTTCACCCTAGCTAGGATTCCTAATTTTTCGTCACTGCAACTTTTGCGCAAAAACGAAATTCTCACCTTGCACGGGATTTTTGTGTTTTTCTTGCGCACGGCTACTGGCGTGAAATACTGCGCGCTTTTGCTCTGCGACTTAGCGGCAGCTGTTTTCGAGCCCTCGTAAATTTCTTGCAATGTTTTATTTTTAGACGCTAGGTTAAATTTTGGCTTGCTTTTGACCGATTTTTTTGTAGCGCTTTGCAAATCCTGCTCCATACTAGCCTCGCCAGTGATTCCGGCACTCGCGGCTGGTTTTGCTCCCTCGCGCAAAATAGATAAGAAATTTGCCTTGATTTTTTCGATTTGCTCTGGGCTTAGGCTCATTTTGTCATTAAGGCTCTCTACGCCAAATTGTCTTGGGAGGAAATTTATGATTTTTTTATCTCGCCCTACTATGCGCACGCGCCCTTTTACCGAGTCTTTGAGCGTATATTCGCTACCTTCGATTAACTCTTTTATCAACTCTTTTGGGGTTAATTTTTTGTTTTCACTCATTTTCAAACACCACTTTATTAAATTTATTTATAAAATCCAAAGGATTCACACTCACACCATTTATAGCGATCCCAAAGTGCAAATGTGGCCCACTCACGCGCCCGCTAGCACCGCTTAGCCCTAGCTTATCGCCACCGCCTATTTTATCACCTACTTTTACCAAAATTTTACTTAAATGATAATACTGCGAATACACGCCAGCACCATGGTCTATCACCACAGAACCACCAGCATAATATCTGTCCTTTGCTATCACGACCACGCCCTCGCCCACGCTATGCACATCTGTGCCCATAGCAGCGCGGTAATCCGTGCCCGAGTGGTAGCTTTTCAGCTCGCCATTAAAGGTACGCGCATTGCCAAATGCGGATGTAATTTTAGCATTTGAAGGTAATAAAAAAGGTTTTTGTAATAAAATTTTTGGCGTAGTTTTAGCGTAAATTTTGTTTGCTTCGGCTAGTTCGCGCTCTATACGAGCTTTGGCCTCTTTTGGCGGTTTTACCTTAGACGGAGCGACAGAAAATGCCTCGCTTTTGTAATCGCCTTTGATTAAATTTATAATCTCGGTTGTGGTTTTGCCATCTTGGGTGATTTTGAGTTTGATATCGTTTTTGGCTCTGTAATTTGCAGCGATGATTGCAATTTTTTCATCACTACCCAGTGAATTTACGAGGGGAATTTTTTTGCCATTTGCTAAAATTTCACTCGTGTTTTTGTTAAATTTCAAAACAATTGCTTCGCCATTTACTATCGATAAAGCAAAAATTTTAACCGCGCATAATGCTAAAATCGCCAAAATTTTCATTATTTTCCCAAAAATTTGTTATTTTTCATCAATTTTTTGTTAAAAATTAGCTAAAAAAAATGAAATTGCTGTTATAATAACTAAATTTCTATTTTAAAAGGATTAAACATATGAAAAAATTTTTATTAATTGCTTCATTTGTAGTTTCTAGTTTTTTGCACGCTGATGTCGTAGCAAATCAAGAAGTCATCGCAGCGACTAATGTTATGAGATCATTTGGCGCATCTAGCGGTTTCCATGTAGATCAAAAATATCTACAAGGCGCAAAAGCAGTAGCGATCCTAACAGATGTCAAACGCCTAGCAGCTGGCGCTTCTATCCAATACGGCGATGGAATTTTTAGCGTAAAAAATGCTGATGGCACATGGAGTGCTCCGATTTTCATCAAATACAAAGGCTTTGGCGTAGGTATCCAAGCAGGATACGAGACAAGCGATGTTGTGCTACTTTTCCACACAACTAAATCTTACCAAGATGTATTCACAGGCGCTGATACACTAGAAGTAAGCGCTGGTGCAGCATTTGGCGGACACGGTGCGAAAGCTGGTCGCGCTACTGATTTACCTGATATTTCAGCATGGATTGCAACCCCAGGCGAGCAAACAGGCTTGTATGCTGGCGTAACAATCGATAGCGGTCGCATCACAATCGATGATCAACTAACAAACGATTATTATGAGAGAATTTACGCTTACGAGGATATTTTAAACGATTCTCCACGCAATACAGAACACACTAAAAACCTAAAAAATGTTCTTTATAAATACCTAACAATGGGCAATGTTGCCTCAGCTAAAAATGTAGGCGCAAATTATGAGTTTGCAAAAATCGAGAAAAAATACGCTGATGGCAAACCAATCGTTTCTGACCGCCCTTACAAAAAAGGCGCAAAAGCAAACAAAACTCAAACAAAAAAATAATTTCTCAAATTTAGGCTCTCGCTAAGGGAGCCTAAAATTTATCCATTAAATTTATCTATGAAATTTCACTCTCAATAATAAATCGTTTAAATTTAATCGAATTTTCGAAAATTCTGCCGAATTTAACCTATTTTTTATATATATATGAATAAAATACAAGTTCGTGTCTCGTTAGCTCAGTTGGTAGAGCATCTGACTCTTAATCAGAGGGCCGCAGGTTCGAAGCCTGCACGGGACACCACCAAATTTTCTTTTGAGCTTTATTTCGTTTCCGATAAAATACAAAAATTTCAATTTTATAGTTGTAATCGTTTTTTGGGTCAGTATTTTGGTAAATACAAAATTTGAAAAATAATGAAAATTCCATAAATTTTGGATTTTGCACATAAAATAAATATCGCAAAAGCAAAAATCAAACAAAAATTTAAAAAGGCAGGCAATGAATAGAGTTTTTATCACAGGCGATACACACGGCGGCTGGCGCGGGTTTAGCGGCGAAATGGCGCGATTTAAGAAATTCGAAAAATTCGAAAGCGGGCTTTGCAAAGATAATTTTTTAATCATCGCTGGGGATTTTGGCTTTGTTTGGAATATGTTTCAAAGCGACGCACGCGAGGAGCAGTGGCTAAAATACTTCAATGAGCGTAAATTTACCACGCTTTTCATCGACGGCAACCACGAAAATTTCGACCGATTAAACACCTATGAAATCAGCGAATTTGCTGGCGGCAAAGTGCATAAAATCAGCCAGAGCGTGTATCATTTAATGAGGGGGCAAGTCTATGAAATCGCAGGGCGCAAAATTTTCACCATGGGTGGCGCGCTTAGTATCGACCGAGATAGACGAGAGCTTGGGGTCTCGTGGTGGGAGGGCGAAATGATAAGCCAGGCCGATATCTGCGAAGCGAACGCAAACCTCGCAAAACACGGCTTTAATGTCGATATCATCATCACGCACACCTGCCCCAGATTTGTCATACCGCGCGTGATAAAACTATCAATGGCGGCGAAAATTGATGATGTAAATTCGAAAATTTTGCAGGATTTTTACGACAAAACCCAGTTCAAAAAGTGGTATTTTGGGCATTTTCACGAGGATTTTAAAATCGATGATAAATTTCGGGTGATTTATCAAGAAATCGAAGAAATTCGGCTTTAAATTTAAAAAAAACTTAAATTAATAAAATTTTGTAATTTTTTTATGTTCTAGCACCTTTTTGCGATAAATTATATCTTTTTTTTTTTTAAGAATTTTTATTATTTCGCTTAAATTTTTAAGTAACTTTTTATTTAATAAATTTTAAAATCCATTTACATTTTTTTAAAGGAGAGGAAAATGAAAGTTAAGTTTTTATTACTTAGTTCAGTAGTTGTTGCTAGCTCAGTATTCGCAGCTGACGATTTGGCAAAACTTGCAAAAGATAGTGGCTTACAAGCACTACCTAAAACTGCTGCTGAAATCGCAAAACTTGCAGAGAGTGCAGCACCAGATGCAAAAGATTTCCCAACAACCGACAAAAGAGTTGAACTTGGTAAAAAATTATATTTTGACCCAAGAATTTCAAGAAGTGGAATCATCAGCTGTAATACCTGCCACAACCTAGCAATCGGCGGAACTGACGGCGTTCCAGCTTCAACAGGTCACAAATGGACTCCAAACCCACACCATATCAATGCGCCTACAACACTAAACTCAGTGTTCAACTCAGCGCAATTCTGGGATGGTCGTGCAGCTCACCTAGCTGAGCAAGCAGCAGGTCCAGCAACAGCTGCTCCTGAAATGGCTGCAACTCCTGAGAGCGTAGAAAAACTACTTAACTCAATCCCTGGCTATGTTAAAGAATTCCAAGATGCTTATGGCAAAGATACAAAAATCACTTTCGATCTATTCGCTACAACAGTAGGAATTTTTGAAAGAACACTTGTAACTCCATCAAGATATGATGAGTTCTTAAACGGCGACTCAAAAGCCCTAACTGACGCCGAAAAAGAGGGTCTAAAAACATTTATCGATAAAGGTTGTGTATCTTGCCACAACGGAATCAACCTAGGCGGCACAATGCAACCGTTCGAAGTAGCAGGCAAATACGAATTCGCTAATGTTGGCGATTTCAAAGGCGATGCTAACGGTATGGTTAAAGCACCAGTTCTAAGAAATATTGTTGATACAGCTCCATATTTCCACAATGGCGCAATCTGGTCACTAAAAGACGCTGTTAAAGCAATGGGTAGCGTTCAACTTGGTATCGAAATCAGCGATGATGAAGCAAACAAAATCGTTACTTTCTTCAACGCTCTAAGCGGAAAACTACCTGATGCAGCTCTAAAATACCCAGTATTGCCAGCTAGAACAGATGCTACTCCAAAACCAGAGTTAGATTACTAAGGTTTTATAAAATTCTCGTCGGACACACAAAGCTTGCCAAATTTGGCAAGCTTTTTTTATGCCCGAATTTTCTCACTAAATTTCACAGCTAAATTTCATAGCTAAATTCATGGCGAAATTTCACTCGCTCTCGTAAATCATTTCGGTGCCATTAAATTCAGCAAGTGCGCGTGGAAATAGATACTTGCCACGAAAAAACGGCGCGTCAATATAGGTGTAAGCGGGGGCGAAATTTGGATAAATTTGCGCGATTTCATGCTCTATTAGCGTGGTGCAATACAAATTTGGCTCAGTCGATTTTGCCAAAACAAACTCCTCACCCACGCGTAAATTTAGCGAATTTATCAAATTTCGCTTCTCTTGTGCGCTTAAAAAATTTATCCTTGCTACGCCAAATTTACGCGCACGAGATACAAACTCATCTAGCGAGCTTATCACAACGCCGTTTTGAGCGTATCGCTTGTCGCTGATTGCGTGCAGGATTTGTGTCGGCGCAGTATCTATCACTACCCCCACATGTGAATACTTCCACTCGCTCATTTGCGCGATTAGCGCGCTATCAAACTCATCGCCTAGGCGAAAAACCAGATCGCTGGGCGCCAAATTTGGCAAATTTGTTAAATTTTGCAAATTTAGGGTTTGAAATTTTAAGCTTTTATCTTGGAAAAATTGCGGTAAATTTTGGCGGATTTGCGGGATTTGCACCGCCAAAAAAAGCGCAAATCCCAAAAAAATAAAAAGCGAAAATTTAAATTTCATAAACTATCGCCATACTACCTTCCAATCGCCTTGATGATTTTTGCGCACCCTGGCGTCAAGTTCTTCGGTAGTGCCGTCGCCAAAGGTTATTTTGACCTTCATTCTGCCAGCGTCTTTGCCGATATTTTTATCGGTGATTTCGATTGTTTTGCACCCTCCGCGCCTCATAGCGTCTCTTGTGGTGGTGCCTGACATCGAGTCTAGCTTGCTCTCTACCTTGCGCTTTGTGGCTTCATCTTTCATTTGGCTTTCGCTTAGATACACTAGGCTCGCGCCTTTTTCGATATCTCCTTTGCACCCTACCGAATCGACATAGCTTTTCACCACTTCCTCAGGGCTTTGCCCACAACCTGCTAGAAAAACCATTGCGATAGCTGATAAAAATACTTTTTTCATTTTTTCCCCTTAAATTTCGTTAGTTAAGCAAAATTCGCCATTGTCCTTTGTGATTTTTGCGTAAGCTAGTAGGCTCCATTTTGGTGGTTCCGTCTTTGAAAGCGACCTCGATATCGACCTTTGCGACATCTGCGCCGACATTTTTATCGACAATTTTAATGCTTTTTACACCGCCGTGCTTTTTAGCCCTATCCATAGCACCCGCAATTCCCATACCAAGCTTGCCTTCTAGCATCGGTTTTATGCTTTCATCTTTCATCTCTGCTTCGCTTAGATAGATCAGGCTAACGACCTTTTGTGTATCGCCTTTATATATAGCCTCTACGCATGCTTTGGCCGTATCTTCGGCACCGCCACCACAACCGATTAGAAAAAACATAGCAAAAAACGCTAAAATTAACCTTTTCATTTTTACTCCTTTATTAAAATTTAAAAACTAATCTCTTTGATATCAGCCACACGCAAAAACGCATTGTAAATTTGACCGATATTTGCGATACGATTTGCCCTGATAGCCTTATCATCTACATTTATCATTACTTTTTCAAAAAACATATCGATTTTATCTTTTAAGCCAAAAAGCGCATTTAGGTAAGCCTCAGGCTCGTTTTGGCTCACACTAATCGCCTTAAACGCCGAATTTAGCTCGCCCTCAGCTTCGTTTTGGAAAAGCGCTTCATCGACAGCACCGATTTTTTCATCTTTTATGATATTTGATAGGCGTTTGAAGGTGTCGAAATTATCCTTAAATTTCTCATCTTTTGAAATTTTATCCAGCGCCATAATCGCGCTACCAAGAGCCTTTATATCATCTTCGCCGCTGTTTAGGCACGCTTTTATAATAGATGGATTGACATCGTAAATAGCATAAAGTCTATCTTTGATAAAATCCAACAATTTATCGCTATCAAGCCCAGAATATTGCACCGCTATATTTTCAACCAACGCCCCCAAATCCAAATTTAGCCCCAAATTTTGCACGATTTTGATAATTCCAGCGGCCGCGCGGCGCAGTGCGTAAGGATCTTTGTTTCCGCTTGGAATTTTATTTATGCTAAATAGACCTGCTAGGCTTTCAAATTTCGTAGCAACCCCCACGAGCGACGAAAACACGCCAGTAGGAAGCTCGCTGTCCTCGGAATTTGGCAGGTATTGCTCATAAATCGCGCGAGAGATTAGCTTGCCTTTGCCCGCATGCGCAGCGTAGTAGCTTCCCATAATGCCTTGAAGCTCGCTAAATTCGCCCACCATAGTGCTAACCAAATCCGCCTTGCTAAGCATTATCGCCTCTTCTAGCGCGCTAGTATAATCCCCGCCAAACTCGGCTCTTAGCTCTTTATCCCAAAATTTAGCAATCTCTTTTGCGACAGAGATTTCACGGACTTGCTTATCATAAATCGAGCCAAGCCCGCTTAGATACGAAACGCTTTTTAGTTTTTCTGGATTTAGCCCTGATTTTAGATCGCTTTGCCAAAAAAACATCGCATCACTTAATCTTGCGCGCAAAACTTTCTCGTTTCCACGCACGATTAGGCTGTTATCATCGGTGATTGCGTTGCTTGCGACGACAAAATGATTGCTTAGCTTGCCCTCTTTGAAAACTGGGAAATAGCGTTGATTTTCCTTCATCGAAGTGATGATTACCTCTTTTGGCACTGCCAAAAACTCAGCCTCGAAACTGCCAAGTAGCGCGGTTGGGTGCTCGGTAATGGCGACAACCTCGCTTAGCAAATCCTCGTCGATTTCGATTGTAACGCCATTTGCGCTCTCGATTTCTTTAAATTCGGCTAGAATTTTTTCTTTGCGTTTTTGCGCGCTTAAAATCACGCCGTGTTTTTCTAAAAGCGCAAAGTATTCCTCTGCGCTAGTAAATTTGACCTTTTCATAACCAAAGCTTCTGTGTGGGAAAAACGCTAGCTCGCTTTTTACGCCGTAAATTTCAAACTCCACGCTATCATTTCCTAGCAAGCAAGCCACACTTCGAAGCGGTCGGATAAACTCGAATTTGCCCTCGCCCCAGCGCATAGCTCTACCGAAATTTAAACTACCCAAAAACTCCTCAATCATCGCACCTAGCACGCTTTTGCTAGGCTCGCCTTTTTGCACGCTCTCAAAATACAGCACCTCTTTGCCATCAATTTCTTTGAATTTCAATTCACTCTCGCTAATTCCACATTTGCTAGCAAAGCTTAGCGCAGCCTTGCTCCACGCGCCGTCTTTTAGGGCGACTGATTTTGGCGCGCCAGTTTGCACGATTAAGCTGTCGCTTTGTGTGCTAGCGAAATTTTCGTGGCAGATGACAAATCTGCGAGGGGTAAATTCAAAGCTAAATTCGCTTTGCAGGCGGTATTTTTCCAAAACCGCACTCCATTTTGGCGCAATGTTTTTGTATTCCTTCAAAAACGGGATTGCTGGGAGTTCTTCGACTCCAATTTCAATAAGTAATTTCATTTTTCTCTTCCTTTTCTTGATTTCGTTTATTATTTTTTTCTATCATTTGTTTGTTAAAGCCGATGACCAAAAACGCCATAAACAGCACAAATGCGGTCATCATAAGCAGATGTATCATTGAACTATAAACTCCTTTTGCTCATCATAAATCGTAAAATACGCATTGTTAAATTTTGCGTTTTTTTGATTTTTGATTTTGCCTTTTTTGGAATAAATTTTATATTTTCGCCCATTTACCACGATTTGCCCGTCCGTTACATCGCCCCAAATTTGTGCTACGACATCGCCCGGAGAGATGGTGTGGTAGTTAATCTCTTTTAGCGTGTATTTTTCGATACTGCCGATATTTCCGTGGTTTTTGAGGATTTTTACCTCGCTAAGCTCGAATTTTTTCCTATAAATTTTAGCTTTTTGCACGGCAAGATCTAGCCTATCGCCCACGCTAACGCCACTTAGCCCATACACAAACACGCCCTTGCTGCCTTGTGAAATCGCGCTTCCGTGCTTGTCGGTGTAGGTTACGACTGCGTTTTTTAGGATAAATGGGGCAGAATTTACATCGCCGTAAATTTCAGAAATTTGCACCTCTTTTAACTCTAAATTTGGGTTTTGCACGGCTAAGCTTTTGGGTTTGTTTAGCGAAATTTTTTCACTGCTTAAAATAAAGCTAAGCGCGATATGATCGGAGCTTTGTGCCACGCTTTCGGCCTTAAACGAGCCTTTTTTATAGCCAAATTTTGCCTTGCCAAAAAAATCATCGCTAAGCAAAATATGATCTAGCAAAGCCCCACTATCGTGGGATTTGCACGCGATTAGTTTATTTGCGAAGCAGACATTATCGCTCCACAAATCGACAAATTTGCCCTCGCCCAAAATTTCGTTTAAAAGCGAATTTTTGCCAATGCCGGTGTTAAAATCGCCCAAAATCACGCTGTTTTTTTTGTTTTTTATGACACTTGCTAAAAAATCAAAACTCTTTTTTCTATCCCCGATAGGATTGCGCTGGGAAAGCATGTGCAGGGCATAGACGCTAAATCTCGCCCCCTCAAACTCGAAATCCGCTCTTAATATATCACGAGTTTTGACACTACTCATACGGTAATACTCGCTCGAAATTATCGGGATTTTTGATAGCACCGCCACGCCAGCTGGGGCTGATTTGGGGTTTGAAAATTTATAAAATTTATACTGCGTTTTGTTTGCCAAAGCCTTTAAAACGCCTTCGTTTTCAATCTCTTGAAGTGCGATTATATCGGCGTTTATCTCTAAAATTTCGCTCGCAATTTTATTTAATTTTTCTTTATATTTTGCCTTGTTCCATTTGCCAGATTCCAAACGGAAATCCTCGTATTCGTTGCCGTTGTTTTCGCCGTCAAAGAGGTTTTCGACATTGTAAGTGGCGATTTTCAGCTCTGCGCCAAAGAGTGCGAGTGCGACGAAAAGAAGGGCTAAAATTCGCAAATCTCGCTCCTAAAATCAAATTCGCCCAAATTTTGGCGAATCGCCTCGTAGGTGATAATCCCAACGCTTGTGGCTAAATTTAGGCTTCGCCCAAGCGCAGTCATGGGAATTGTTATACAATTTTCACGATTTATTCTCATTATATCAAGTGGCAAACCATGACCTTCTGCGCCAAAAAATATAAAATCATTTTTTTGAAATTTTGCCTCGTAATACAGCTTGTTTGTCTTGGTCGTAGCGAAGAAAAATCGCTCTTTGTGCGCCTCGTTTGCCGCGTAAAATTCGTCCCAGCTCTCCCAAACTCTCAAATCCAAATTCGCCCAATAATCAAGGCCGGCTCTGCGCAAATGCTTATCATCAATGACAAAACCAAGCGGTTTGATTAGGTGCAAGCGACACCCACAATTCACACACATGCGCCCAATCGAGCCTGTGTTTGTGTGGATTTCGGGATTTACTAAAACGATATTAAACATCAAGCCTTCCTTATTAATTCAAACCGATGATTCTACTAAAAACTCTCTAAATTTACGCTTTTTTGCGGGAATTTTATTTGAATTTAGCGCGAAATTTAATCAAATTTTGCCTTCAAAATTTCTCTTATCTCATCTTTTTGACAGCGCCAGATTTCATTTGCGATTTCTTTGCCCTTAAATCCGTCATTTATAACGGCTTTGCTTTTTATTTTTGAAACAAATTTGCGCTCATATAATTAATCATTATGGCGGCAAGGATATCACTCTACAATACTTTTTTATCTTTCCATCATAAATATTTCCCACAAATCTTGCGGAATAAGTTCTCCTAGCGTTTTTTCATCTGGCACATCAACATGTCCCCAACGCCCACGCCATACTTCCCAAGTTAGAATAAAGATTGTATAGGGAAATTTATATGTTTTGGGATTTTTGGAAAGGGTGATTTTATTTATATAGTTATTTCTATCTATTTCATCTATCTCTTTAATTATTTCTGGTGAGCATTGTTTTTTAACCTCTTCCGGAAAGCGGTCTTTATCTGTATATACTCGAATGCCGTATTTTGCAATCGCTTCTTTGCACGATAATGACGGTTCATAATTAAAATAATTTCCATGAGCCAAATAATAGCTTACAATTTTATTGATTTGTTCTTCATTTAAAAAATAAGCGGTTAGATTGCCTTCCAGCAAAATAGGTTTTTGTGGATTTTTAACATCATATAAATCGCAATCATTAATTCCGTAACCTTTAAGACAAGATAAAAAGTATTTGTCATCACCGTGATTAAAATATCTTGAATAAATTCCCATACCTTCAATAATTGGTATATTTTCTCGGTCTAATAAAACCGCTTTTTTTGGATTGGTAATATCATAAATTTTGCAATAATCAACCATATTTCCATCTTCCATAACGCAAACTTGGAAATATTGTTTGTTGTTTTTACTAAAATATTTGTAATTTTGACTGAAATAATAGCGATAGTTATCTTTATATTTGTAATCGTATGCAATCGACTGACGAATATCTTGCTTCTGACAGTCTTCCATATCGCTTTCGTTACCAAAAGCGTAATTACAAAATAAATTTTCTAACTCTTTATTTAGTGCGGGTAGATTAGTTTGCACAAATTCGACATCATAGTCTTTTTCATGCTTATAACTTACTACTTTGGCTTCTAATGGGTTATTTATAGAAGCATTTTCTGCCATTGCCAATATAGGGGTAGATAAGCATAAAACTACGCTTAATAAATATTTTGTTTTCATTTAAAACCTTTCCAAATTAATATATAGTGAGTAATTGCACATATTTTTGTTTTATCAAATTTATCATTTTCTATACCTTACTTAACCTAAATTTATAAAATTTACAAATTAAAACTTGCCAAATATTTTTTTATTTCATCTCTTTGGCGGCGTTTGATTTCATTTGCGATTTCTTTGCCCTTAAATCCGTCATTTATAACGGCTTCGCTTCCTACTTTTGAAATAAATTTTTTCTCATAAATTCCAAGTTTTTTAGCGCGATTTATACGAGTTTGATTATACGCACCCAGCCACGAATTTATCGGCATTTGCAGTGAAATTTGCATTAGTTTTTCATCATTAATTTTTTTATAAAAAGGCTCGATTAAAATGCGCTTAAAATGCGAATTTAGCTTTAAATTTTCTAAAATTTGCTTTTTGTCTAAATTTAGCAAATTTAAAACTGCATATAAAAAAAATGCCTCATTTTTTATAAATTTTCGCCCATTATCGATAAAATTTGCGATTTTTGCGCACCGCTCCCGCGAAATTTGCACGCCAAAAATTTTTTCAAACAGCCCCAAATCGTGCAAGATTACTAGCCCCAAACCCTGAAATTTAGCCCTAAAAAGCTTGATTAGCTCAGCGCAAATCCGCTCCACACTCAAATCAGAAGTATCGATTTGGCGCATTAATTCCAAACTTTTTGGCTCGATATCGAAGCCAAACCGCGCCGCAAACTGCACCCCGCGATACACTCTTAGGCTATCTTCGACGAAGCTTTTTTCATCGACAACGCGCAAAATTCGGGCCCTTAAATCATTTAACCCGCCGTAAAAATCTAGCACCTCGCCACTAAAAATATTTATCATCATCGAATTTATCGTAAAATCCCTGCGCCTAGCACCGATTTTTTCGTCATTTGCAAGGGTTACTTCAAAGGCTTTGTGCCCCACTCCGACCTTGTTTTCGGTGCGAGGCAGAGCAATGTCGAAATTGTGAAATTTATAGACGAAAAACTGCTTTCCAGTCCCAAGTGCGCCAAGCTTGCCCATAATTTCGCTAAATTTTTGTGGATTTATATCATAAACTTCGATGTCGATGTCGCCACTTTCGCGCCCTAAGAAAAAATCGCGCACGAAACCGCCGACGAAATACGCTCTTTTTGTATATTTTTTAAGAAGGTCAAAAATAGCGATAAAATCGCTATTTTGATAGATTTTCAAGTCTGTTTTCGATACTCGCAAGTAAAAATTCCATAAATTTCAAATTCAGCTCGACCCTAGCCTCGATATCTGCGCTATCGAAGGAATTTAGCCCCTCAAAAAGCACCAATATCCGCTCTCTAACCGCGCTTAAAAACGCCACCTCATCGCTATTTGCGCCAGCCTTGCTTTTAGGCGCATTAAAATTCATCTCGCTAAAATTCAAGCTATCATCATCGCCTAAATTTTGCGCAATCTCGTCGCTGTCTAAATCAGCACTCAATTCATCGTTTGAGTGCTCGATAAACTCAGCAAAACTCACCGCGCTAGCAGAATTTTGCGCCTGTTTTTGCGCTTTGATTTCGCTTTTTACAGCGTTGATGATATCGTTAAATTCGTTCTCATAATCCATTTATTAGCCACCTTTTAAGCTCACGATTTTTATGTCCGCCAGGACTTAGGAAAATCTCGCTCATTTGCATATTTACACCGCTTTTTATCCTGTGATTTAATCTCACTCTGGCAAATGCCACCCTAGCGTCGCTGTCGTTTGGATCTACGCGCAAGAGCGTGCGAGCAAGTGCCAGAGCGCCGTAAAAATCGCCCTCGCGCTCCATTTTTAGGATTTCTTCTATCGCTTCGCCCATTTTGCGCCCAGATTAAAATTTATGCGTATAATCGCTGATAATAGAGCCAATTTCGCTTGTCGAGCAGATCTCTTTGGCGTCAAATTTCGCTATATCTTTGGTGCGGTATCCATCGCGCAAGACCGATTTCACGGCATTTTCGATACACTGTGCCGCTTCGACCTCATTAAATGCGTATCGTAGCATCATCGCAGCACTCATTATGGTTGCGATCGGATTTGCGATTCCTTGACCTGCGATATCAGGCGCAGAGCCGTGAATCGGCTCGTAGATTCCTACCTTGCCACCGATACTTGCACTTGGCAAAAGTCCAATCGAGCCACAAATCATACTCGCCTCATCGCTTAAAATATCGCCGAATAAATTCTCAGTTAGTAGCACATCGAACTGCTTAGGATCGCGCACGAGTTGCATTGCAGCGTTATCGACATACATTTGCTCGACCGAAACTTCTGGGTATGATTTTGCCACCTCCGCGACTACTTCGCGCCAAAGCTGGCTTGTTTCTAGCACATTTGCCTTATCGACTAGGGTGATTTTTTTGCCCCGTTTCATCGCCGCTTCAAAGGCGATTTTCGATACTCGCTCGATCTCTTCGTAGCTATAAACCATAGTGTTAAATGCGCTTTTTTCGTGTTTTTCGCGTGGTTGTCCGAAGTAAATTCCGCCCGTTAGCTCGCGCACGACCAAGATATCCACGCCTTTGACGGTTTCTGGTTTTAGAGTGGAAGCGTTGATTAATTCATCAAAAATGATTGCCGGGCGCAGGTTTGCAAACGCACCAAGCTCTTTTCTAAGTTTTAAAAGTCCGCTTTCAGGGCGCAAATGTCGCGCTAAATTGTCCCATTTAGCCCCGCCAATCGCACCAAAAAGCACAGCGTCGCTTGCTTTGGCGGCATTTAGTGTCTCATCAGGGAGCGGAACGCCGAAAATATCGACAGCGCAACCACCCATTAAATGGTAGTCGAAATTTAACTCAAAGCCAAATTTATGGCTCACACTATCTAAAACCTTAACCGCTTCTTCCACGATTTCAGGGCCGATTCCATCGCCTTTTATGACGCAAACATTATAAGTTTTCATAAATTTCCTTAATTATTTCATTTGAGATTTCGCATAATTTATCGCGCCACCTGCATTTAGCAGTTTTTGCATAAATGGTGGAATTGCGCCGAATTTATACTGCGTATTTTGGGTCAAATTTTGAATTATTCCATTATCTAAATCGATTTTTAGCTCATCGCCTTCGCCAATTTCATCAGTTTGGTCGCACTCTAAAATCAAAAGCCCCATATTGAAGCTGTTGCGATAAAAAATCCTAGCGAAATTTTTCGCGATTACGCACGAAATACCTGCCGCTTTTAGCGCCATTGGAGCGTGCTCTCTACTGCTACCGCAACCAAAATTTTTACCAGCTACGATAATATCGCCTTGCGAAATTTTGTTATAAAAATCCTTGTCAGCGTCCTCCATAATGTGCTTTGCAAGCACATCTGCATCAGATGTATTCAAATATCTAGCCGCGATGATGATGTCCGTGTCGATATTGTCTGCAAACTTCCATACTTTTGCCATAATTTTCACCTTTTCAGTTTTAAAATAAACTTTTGATTTTAGCAAAACTTAGATTAAATTTAAATCAATTTAGCCAAAAAACAGCGTATGAATTTTGCAAAATTTTAAAAATTCAGCCAAATTTTAAATTTTGAAATTTTGCCCTAAATTTGGGAATTTTTTATAAATTTAAGTTTTGCTTTATAAAATTTGGGTATAATTAAAGGTTATTTTTGCAGACAAGGAGATTTGATGGCAGTATCAGCAAAAGAACTTAACTCTACGCTTGAACAATTTTTTGAAGAAAACCAAAAAAGCTACATAACCTTTGAAAGATTGATTAAATTTTTCGATATAGCTCCAAAGACAGCTGTCGTAAAAAAAATCGAAACTCTTATCAAAAAATACGATGTGGAGCTTATTTCGGCTGCTGAAATTTCAAAAATCCGAAATATCGAGGACGCAAAATTAAAAGAAGCTACCCAAAAAAGGCTACTTGACGAGGGCTGGGACGATGATTTTGATATCTCAAATGATGTCGAGCTTTTGGAGTGGTCGCGTTCTGATAGCCCAGTGCGTATGTATCTGCGCGAAATGGGGCAAATCCCGCTTCTAACCAAAGACGGCGAAATAGAAATCAGCAAAAAAATCGAGCTTGGCGAGGATATCATCATCGATGCGTTTTGCTCTGTGCCATACCTAATCGACTTTATTTTGGATTACAAAGAGCCTTTAATCAACCGCGAACGCCGTGTAAAAGAGCTTTTTAAAAGCTTTGATGATAGCGACGAAGAGGGAGCTGAGGACGAGGAAATCGACGATGATTTTAGCGATGATGAGAGCGAGGGCGAAGATGAGGAAAAAGAGGTCAAAAAAGCCCCTAAGAAAAACGACAAACGCACTCTAAAAGTCATCGAAAGCTTCAAAGCCTTAGACAAAGCCAAAAGAGAGTGGATGAGATTTGCCGAAAAAAACGCTGAACAAATCAAAGATAGCAACGACACACTATCTAAGCTAAATTTGGCATTTAAAAAGAAAATTTTAAAAGAAAAACTTATGGATTTGGGTCCAACTAGCAAGCTAATTACCGAAATCGTAAAATCAATGGAAACAGCCCTTAAAAGCGACGCAGGGTTTGACAAAGAGCTAAAACGCCTAGAATACAAGCTTCCAATGTTTAGCCAAGAGCTTCGTGAAAACCACGAAAAAATCCTAAAAGACATAACAAAACTAAGCAAAGAAGATATCATCGCCCGTGTGCCAGAAGCCACTATGGTATCGACTTATGTGGATATCAAAAAGCTATTTTTGACAAAAGAGGCAAGCAAAAAAAGCTTCAACTTAGAACCAGAAAGATTAAAAGAAATTTTAGAGCAAATCAAGCGTGGCAAACGCATAAGCGACAACGCAAAAGCGCGCATGGCAAAGTCAAATTTGCGCCTTGTCGTCAGTATCGCCAAACGCTACACAAACCGCGGTTTGCCGTTTTTGGATCTAATCCAAGAGGGAAATATCGGACTTATGAAGGCTGTGGATAAATTCGAGTATCGCAGAGGATACAAATTTTCCACATACGCCACATGGTGGATACGCCAAGCCATATCGCGCGCAATCGCCGATCAAGCCCGCACAATCCGTATCCCAATCCACATGATTGAAACGATCAATCGCATAAACAAAATCACACGCAAATATATCCAAGAAGGCGGTAAAGAACCAGATATCAATGTCATCGCCGAGGAAGTGGGACTTAGCGTGGATAAGGTCAAGCAAGTCATCAAAATCACAAAAGAGCCAATCAGCCTAGAAGCGCCAATCGGCAACGAAGACGACGGCAAATTCGGCGATTTTGTCGAGGATAAAAACTCAATCTCGCCAATCGAGCAAATCCTAAAATCAGATTTAAAAGAGCAAATCGACGATATTTTAGAGCAGTTAAATGATCGCGAGCGCACGGTGATTCGCATGAGATTTGGGTTATTGGACGATGAGAGTGACCGCACCTTAGAGGAAATCGGCAAAGAGCTAAATATCACCAGAGAGCGCGTGCGCCAAATCGAAAGTTCTGCGATCAAAAAGCTAAAACACCCAAAAATCGGTCGCAAACTCAAAACATACATTGAATCTTAAAATTTAAATTTCGCCCTTTTTGGGCGAAATTTTACTCCGTCTTATGAGCAAATTCGAAATTTTCAAATCCACAATACCGGTTATGTTAGGCTATATTCCGCTTGGAATCGCGTTTGGAATTTACGGCATTTCGCAGGGATTGGAGTTTTGGGTGATGATGATAACTAGCGTGCTAGTCTATGCAGGGAGCGTGGAGTTTGTGCTGGTGGCGTTTATCGTAACTGGCGCCTCGCTGATAGATACCTTTATCATCTCGTTTTTGCTAAATTTTCGCCATTTTTTCTACACAATGTCGCTCATCGACGAACTGCGCGCAATCCCACGCAAAATTTATCCCATTTATGCGCTTACTGATGAGACATTTGCCCTGCTTAAAACTCGCGTTTTTTTAAGCGATGATGAGCGCAAAAATGGCATTAGCGAGCAAAGAGCGCGCGAGCTAGGGCTGATTTATAATCTCACGGCTGTTTTTAACCACTCGTATTGGATTAGCGGTGTGGCGATTGGATCAATCCTTGGAGCTAGTTTAAATGTCGATTTTAGCGGGGTTGAATTTAGCCTTGTGGCACTTTTTGCAATGCTAAGTTACGAAATGTTTAAATCAAACCCACAGCATAAAATTTTGATTTTTAGCCTTATTTGTGCGTTTGCGGGGCTGTTTGTATTCCCTGTGAAATACTATCTTTTTGGCACACTGCTTTGCGCGATTTTTGCGCTTTTAGCATTTCGCAAATTTTTCGAAAGGCCCTAGCAATGGAGATTTTCGCATATATCGCAATGGCTAGCATAGCTACCGTGCTTACGAGGTTTTTGCCGTTTTGGCTCTTTAAAAAAAAGAGCAAAAACCCCACGCTCGTGTATCTGCAAAAAAACTCTGGGCTTGTGATTATGATAGTGCTTATGATTTATGCACTAAAAACTATGATTCCAAAATTTAGCGAAAATGGCGAAAATACCACATTTTTCGCCACTATTTGCGGGCTTGTGTTTTGCTTAGCGCTCTCGTTTTTGGCGCACGCTAAATTTAGAAATTCGCTGATTACAATCGCAGTTCCGACGCTTTTATACACGATTTTTCTGCGATTTATATGAATTTTAAGATAAATTTCGCTAAATTTAAAAGTTAATTTTTTATTTTAAAGAAGGTTTAAGCTCTATGCAAATAATCACAAATTTTATCCAAAATTTTGCCAAAAAATATGCTAGTAAAACAATGCAAAATTCACTTTATAATTCCCTTAGAATCGACATTTCTGACCAAAATATAGAAAAAATCCCCAATCCAGCGAAAAACTACATGCTCTACATGCATGTGCCGTTTTGCCACACATTTTGTCCGTATTGCTCGTTTCACAAATACGCCTATGACAAAGACGCCTGCAAAGCCTATTTTAGCGCACTTAGAACAGAAATGCGTCGCACGAAAGAGGCAGGATATGATTTCAAAACACTTTATGTCGGAGGCGGCACAACCTTAATCGACGAGGACGAGCTTTTACGCACATTGAAGCTTGCAAAATCGCTTTTTAATATCGAGGAAATTTCATGCGAAAGCGACCCTAACCACATCGACCCTGCCTCGCTAGCAAGGTTTCGTGGGCTAATCGATAGATTAAGCGTGGGCGTGCAAAGTTTCGATGATGAAATTTTGCGCAAGGCTGCGAGATATGAGAAATTCGGCAGTGGCGAGGTTTTGCGCGAAAAACTAAGCAAAGCGGTTGGGGTGTTGCCGATTTTAAGCCTTGATTTGATTTTTAATTTCCCATTTCAAACAAAAGAGAATTTACTCCGCGACATCGCTATGGCAAAATCCGTAAATCCAGAGCAAATCACCATGTATCCGCTAATGAAATCGCCTCTAATGCGCGATCAAATCGCGCGAAATTTAGGCATAAGCAGTGTGGATAACGAAGAGGAATTTTACAAAATAATCTGCGATGAATTTAGCTCGTGGCACAAAAATAACTCATGGGCATTTGCGAGGGAAAGCTCAAATATCGCCGATGAGTATGTGGGCGCAAACCACGAATATTTGGGCATTGGAAGCGGTGCGTTTAGCTTTTTGGACGGCAGACTTTTGATAAACGCTTTCAACCTAAGCGATTATTCAAATCGCATCAAAGAGGGCAAAAGCACAGTGATTGCCACATGCGATTTTAGCGATAGCGAGAGGGCAAAATATATATTTTTGACCGAGCTTTTTAACGGCGAGATTGACATAGCAAAATTCCAAAGCGCAAACGGCATAAATTTACGCAAAGAGCTAGGGCGCGAAATCTCGCTACTTAGGCTTTCAAACGCAATCCGCGTAGAAGGCGGCAAAATCACCACTACGCAGTTTGGAAAATATCTTTGCGTGATTTTGATGAAGGAGTTCTACACCGGCATGGATAAGGTCAGAGCGACCTTCAAAGATGACGCTAAAATCAAGCGTGCAAAGCATATCGCGATTATGGAAGAAGAAGTGCAAAATGCGCAACAAATTGCTTAAATTCCCTCAAATTTTAAACCAAATTTAACGATTAAAAAGGTAAAATGTGCGCAAAATTTTAATCCCAAAAGGTAATTTATGTTAAAAGACATATTCTTGTTCGCTGGTAGTTTATTTACTTACGACCACACTTTTATTTATCTATTTTATTTCTTTTTAGTAGTTGCTATCATTATAGCTATTGCGATTTTTTCTACTCGCTCACTTCAACTCGTCCCACACGGTATGCAAAATATCGCTGAGGCTTATGTCGGCGGTGTTTTATCTATCGGCAAGGACACAATGGGTAGCGAAGAAAGAGCCAAAAAATATCTCCCACTTGTAGCAACTCTTGGTTTGGTTGTATTTTTAAGCAATATTATCGGTCTAATTCCTGGTTTTGAATCCCCTACTTCTAGCCTAAATTTGACACTTTCTTTGACACTTTGTGTGTGGTTTTATTACCATTTCGAGGGTATTAGAGAGCACGGCGTCGTAGGATATTTCAAACACTTCATGGGTCCAGTAAAGGCTCTTGCGCCATTTATGTTTATCGTCGAGCTTATCTCACACTTCGCGCGCGTTGTGTCGTTATCTTTCCGTCTTTTCGGAAATATCAAAGGCGATGATATGTTCCTTTTGGTTATGCTTACGCTATTCCCTGCGCTCGTGCCTATGGTGCCTTATGCGTTACTAACCTTTATGGCGATTTTGCAAACTTTCATTTTTATGGTTCTTAGCTATGTTTATCTAGCTGGTGCCGTAGTAGTTGATGAGCATTAATCTTAAACGAAATCTCTTATACTTTTTGGTAGGCGCATCGTTCGGACTGATTTTCGTCGGTGCGTTTATCTTTTTTTCATATCCTGCATTTTATTTTTTAGGTCTTAAATTTCTGCTAATCTGCACAGCTCCCGGGGTCGTGTGTGTCATCATCACCTGCCTTTTAGTCGATTTGCTCGATTTAAAAGAGCAATTAGAAAACAAAAAGTAAAATTTAGCCTCAAATTTTGCCAAATTTTGGGCTGAAATTTCAAAATTTAACCGATTTCAAATTTAATTAGTAGTAAAATCACAGAATTTTGTTTTAAAGGTAAAATTTATGTTTGAAACCATAATCGGACTTGAAGTTCATTGTCAATTAAATACAAAAACCAAGATTTTTTGCTCATGCGCCACTAGCTTCGGAGATAAGGCAAACACCCATGTTTGCCCTACTTGCCTAGCCCTGCCGGGCGCACTTCCTGTGCTAAATAAAGCAGCTGTTATCAAGGCCATAAGCTTTGGCACCGCGGTCAATGCGACCATAAATCGCAAGTCGATTTTCGATAGAAAAAACTATTTCTACCCTGATTTGCCAAAAGCGTATCAAATTTCACAATTTACAATCCCTATCGTCGAAAACGGCGAGCTTTTTATCAATATTGACGGAGCGCAAAAGCGCATAGGTATCACACGAGCGCACCTAGAAGAAGACGCGGGTAAAAACAGCCACGAAAATGGCAGAAGCCTAGTCGATCTAAACCGCACTGGCACACCGCTACTTGAAATCGTAAGCGAGCCTGATATGCGAAGTAGTGATGAAGCTGTGGCTTACCTGAAAAAACTGCACTCGATTTTGCGCTTTTTAAATATCAGCGACGCAAATATGCAAGAGGGCTCTTTCCGCTGCGATGTCAATGTCAGCATTCGTCCAAAGGGCGATGACAAGCTCTACACTCGCGTTGAAATTAAAAATTTAAATTCATTTAAATTTATCCAAAAAGCCATAGAATATGAAGTCCAGCGCCAAATTTCAGCTTGGGAAGATGGCAAATACGACGAGCTAGTTTATCAAGAAACTAGACTTTTTGATACGAATAAATTTGTAACCAAATCAATGAGAAGCAAGGAAGATAGCGCAGAATATCGCTATTTCCCTGATCCTGATTTGCTAACTGTGATAGTCGATGATGAGATGATGAAAGAGGGGCAAAATATCCCTGAACTGCCTGATGAGAAAAAAGTTCGCTATGTCGAAAAGCTTGGTATCAAACCAAAGGACGCAGAAGTTATCATCTCAACCTATGAAAATGCGAAGTATTTCGAGGATTTGATTAACGCAGGGCGCGAGCCAAAACTATGCGTAACATGGCTAAATGTCGAGCTAAACGGCCGCCTTAAAAACGGCGTAACTATCGAAAATAGCCCTGTTGATAGCGCGAAAATGAACGAGCTTTTAACCCGCATTGAAGACGGCACAATCAGCCAAAAAGCAGCAAAAGAGGTGCTTGATTTCTTAATGGAAAATGATGAAAGCGTCGATAGCGTAATCGAAAAACTTGGCTTAAAACAAGTTAGCGATGACGGCGCAATCGTAGCGATAATAGACGCGGTTTTAGGCGCAAATGCCGACAAAGTCGCAGAATACAAAAGCGGAAAAGACAAGCTTTTTGGCTTTTTTGTAGGTCAGGTGATGAAAGAAGGCAAGGGAGCGTTTAATCCAGCAAAAGTAAATGAGCTTTTGAAGCAAAAGCTTTAACAATATTTTTCAAATTTTGAGCATTTTTTAAATAATTTAAAGGATTAAATTTGCTATTTAACAGCCCAGTTTTTATCTTTGCATTTTTGCCGATAACATTTTTTGTATATTTTTGGCTTAATCACAAAAGATTAAGCGAAGCAGCAAAAGCGTTTTTGGTCGTGGCTAGTCTATTTTTTTATGGCTGGTGGAATCCCGCTTATTTGCCACTCATTTTAGTTTCTATGGTTTTTAATTTTACGATTGGTTCGTATTTATCAAGGAATTTTGGCAACACAAATTTAAAAAAACAAATCTCACCAAAAGCGCTTCTTATCATCGGAATTTGCGCTAATGTCGCACTTTTGGGCTATTTTAAATACGCAGATTTTTTCATACTAAATGCAAATTTTATTTTTGGGGCTAAATTTGAGTTTTTAAAACTTACTTTGCCACTGGCAATTTCATTTTTCACATTTCAACAAATCGCCTACCTAGTCGATAGCTATAAAGGCGAAACAAAAGAGTATGATTTTTTATCTTACGCTCTGTTTGTGTCGTTTTTCCCGCAACTCATAGCAGGTCCGATTGTCCATCATAAGGAAATGATGCCGCAGTTTGCCAAAATTCGCAACAAAGTCAAAAATTATGGTAACATTTTGCTAGGGCTTTTTATCTTTTCAATGGGGCTTTTTAAAAAAGTTGTTATCGCCGATACTTTCGCCGTTTATGCCACGCATGGCTTTGATAAAATGGAGGTTTTAGAGTTTTTTACGGCGTGGCAGACTTCGTTATCTTATACTTTTCAGCTTTATTTTGATTTTAGTGGTTATTGCGATATGGCGATAGGTGCTGCACTTTTATTTAATATACGACTTCCTATAAATTTCAACTCGCCTTATAAAGCTACTGACATACAGGACTTTTGGCGTAGGTGGCATATCACTTTGGGGCGATTTTTGCGTGATTATATCTATATCCCGCTTGGGGGAAATAGGGGGGGGCTTCCTAGAACTTGTGCGAATTTATTTGCCACATTTTTGATAGGCGGAATTTGGCACGGGGCTGGTTGGACATTTGTATTTTGGGGCTTTTTGCACGGCATAGCACTGGTAATACATCGCCTTTGGTCGCTTACAAAAATCAAACTACCGAAAATCCTAGCTTGGATAATCACATTTAATTTTGTAAATTTCGCTTGGGTATTTTTTAGAGCAAATTCGTTCGAAGATGCTATAAAAGTGCTAAAAGGTATGGCGGGATTAAACGGAGTAAAATTTGATAAAATCTTAAATTTAACAGACAAGGCGATAAATTTAAATTTATCTTTTTTAGCTCTTTATCTTATTTTAGCTTTTGTTTTAGTGCTTTGTTTCAAAAATTCGCTTCAAATTTTAGAAAATAAACCAAAAATTTCTAACACAATATATTTTGCTATTATATTTTTAACTGCTCTTTTATCTATGAGTATCAGCAAATATAGCGAATTTATATATTTTAATTTTTAAGGATAAAAAATGCAAAGTAAAAAATTTCTTTTTATTTTTTTTGGTTTTTCATTTTTTATGATTTTTGCATTTTTATCCATTATTTGGTATCGCGATCCACTTCATTTGTATCACAAGCCGTATTTTTGCAAAAATGAAATTTGGGGTAACATGCGATTAGCAAGTGCAGGACTAATCAAACACTATGATTTCGATAGCTTGATTTTTGGCACTTCTATGCTAGAAAATAGTTCCGCCGCAGAAGCAAACGCAAATTTGGGCGGGAAATTTATGAATTTATCGCTTTCATCAAGTGATTTTTATGAAAGGGCATTAATTTTGGATTTTGCGTTTAAACATAAAAATTTGAAAAAAATTATCTATTCGCTTGATACCGATAAATTTTTAACTCAGCGAAAAGGTGATCCAAACTACGCACTTAGTGAATTTAATTTTTTATATGACAAAAATCCATTTAATGACATTAAGGTTTATTTTAATGATGTTTTTTTTCGAAAAATAGTAATTCCAAAATGCAAAAATAGCGATTTCGATCGTCCAAAAGCTTGGTTTAAAAGTAAAAATCATAGCGTCAGGTTTGGTGGTTTTGAAAATTGGGTCAAAAATAAAGATAATTGGCAGATAAAGAATAGCTTCAAAGATATAAAAAATGCTGCAACGAAAATAAATAATAACAAAATTCAAAGCCTTGAAAATTTAGATGAGCAAATTTTAAAATCCAAAAATTATGTCGATGAATATATTTTAAAATTTGTTTCACAAAACCCACAAGCCGAGTTTTATCTCGTCTTGCCGCCGTATTCTCGCATACATAATGCCATAGAATTTCATACTAAAAAGCGAGATTTTTTGGTTACAAAAGAAGTTTTGCGTTATTTGGTAGAGCAAAGCAAAGCACACAAAAATCTAAAAATTTACGCTTGGGGCGATACGGATTATCCTGACGATATTGCAAACTACAAAGATTTAACGCACTATTCGCATAAATTTAACTCACAAATGCTTGAATATTTACGCGATGGCACTGGACTTTTGACGCCACAAAATTTCGATGAGTATTACGCAAAATTCGAGCAAAAATCCCGCGAATTCGACCTTATGCCGTATTATGAAAAAATAAAATAAATTTTGCTAAAATCCTAGCTAAATTTTTCAAAAAAGAGGCAAAATGAAAATAGCAATCATCGGTGCAGGTAAATGGGGAAGTGCGCTTTGTGGCGCGTTAAGCGAAAAAAACGAGTGCGTCATCACCTCACGCACACCGCGAAATTTGCCAAATTTCGTCAGTATCGAAGAAGCCTTGGATTGCGAAATGCTAGTATTTGTCATCGCCGCTCAGCACACGGCGGAGTTTTTGGCCCATAATTTCACAAACAAAAACCAAAAAATCCTAGTCGCCTCAAAGGGCATCGAGGCCAGCAGCGGCAGGTTTTTAAACGAGATTTTCGAGCGCCACACGAGCGCGCAAAACCTCGCCTACCTCTCAGGCCCCTCATTTGCGAGCGAAGTTACGCGCAAACTGCCTTGCGCCCTCGTGGTAAGCTCGACAACCCTCGCCCTCGCCGAAGCGATCGCAGACCTTTTCCCACCATACATGAAAACCTACGCCAGCACCGATGTCATCGGCGCAGAAATCTGTGGCGCGTATAAAAATGTCATCGCCATAGCCAGCGGGATTTGCGACGGGCTGGGGCTCGGCAACAACGCCAGAGCCAGCCTCATCGCGCGTGGAATCGTCGAAATCGCACGATTTGGCAAGTTTTTTGGCGCGCAGAATGACACATTTTTGGGTCTTAGCGGGGTTGGCGATCTGTTTTTGACCGCTTCTAGCGAGCTTTCGCGCAACTACCGCGTGGGGCTAGGCCTAGCTAAAAACAAAAGCTTGGAACAAATTTTAAGCGAGCTTGGAGAGGTCGCAGAGGGCGTATATACTGCGCGCGCAGTCGAAAAAATCGCCAAAGAGCATGGGATTTACACGCCGATTTCAAGCGAAGTGAATAAAATTTTAAATGGCAAAAATGTCAAAGAGAGCCTGCAAGATTTGCTGAAAAAACACTAAAATTTAGTGAAATTTTAAATTTCGCTTCGCAAATTTTAAGATACTGCACCGAAATTTCGCTTTTAAGTGTCATTGCGAGCGAGTGAAACGAGCGTGGCAATCTACAAAGCCCAAAGCACCGACCACTAAAATGGCAAAATCTTGTGAAATTCCGCCAAATTTAGCCAAATTTCACACTTTCCAAATTCTTGTATTTAAATTTAGAGTTTTAACGATTGATAAAAAGTGTGAAAGTTCCCGTTTTATGGTAAAAGCTGGGTTTGCGCGTAAAACGCTTTTATCGATGTCTGGCTCAAAATTATCCTTGCCCGTATCTAAAAATATGTAAATTTTATCTCCCGCAAAACTAACGCTGATTGGGAAATTTAGCCGTCTTTTCAAATCCAAAAGTCGTTTCATAAACGCAGGACTTAAAATATACATTGCATTTTGCAAATCATTTGAATAAACGCTAAATTTAGCATTAAATTCACTATTATCCATTGTGATTTTTTTGAATTTTTTAGCATTATCGCAAACAGTCTCTTTTGATACCACAAAAGTTGTCGAGTTGATATTTTTATTAAAAGTTGCGTGAAAAAATATACCGTAAATTCCGTGATTTCTTTTTTTATCATATATAGTTAAATCATAAAATTCAAATTTGACATTATCTAAATTGCCTAAAATTTTATCATTGCCACACTTTGCATATTCTTCAAATAAATAAATTTTTTTCCAAAATAATTTGCTATTTTCTAAATCAGTAATTTCTACCAAAGCACTACTTTTATAGCTAAAACCAAATTCTGCTACATAAGGCTCTAAAAAATGAATTTTAAATTCTTTTTGATATATTTTTTGTTTTGCTTCCTTTATATGTTTTATAATAATTTTGTATGTTAGAAAGATTGTAATTGGTGTAAAAATGAAAACTGCGATATAAAAAAATCTCGTTGATATAGTGTAAATGCAATTAAAATTACGAGTATAAATTTTATAAATTTTATCTCATCTGGCTCAGAATCGTCAGAATTTTGCGCTATAAATATTAGCATAGGGGAAATTATTATTGTGCAAACACAAGCCATAATACGCTTATCAAGATTATAATCGTTAAGATGTAAAATCAACCAAATCAATATCGGCAATATAAAGGTCCCAAGAATAACTAATGGTTTTGTTTTATCGATTTCTTTTAAAGTATTTTTTCTTAAATTTTCTAGTTCATAAATATTCAAATTCTTGCCTTAAATTTAAAATTTCACTAGCTCTTTATCTCGTGAGCGATACACGGCGACCCTATCCCAGCCAAACGCCCTAGCCTTGCGCGTCAGCTCATCGTATCCAAAGCCCACTTGTGCCACAGCGTGCGCATCGCAACCAAAGCTAATATCCACACCCGCGCTCGCAAACTCAGCCAAAAGCGCGTCGCTTGGGTAAATCTCGCCTACCATTTTGCGAAGTCCAGCGGCGTTTAATTCTAGCGTGATACCGCTTTTTTTCACAGCCCTCACAGCTTCGCGCGCAAGGATTCTAATATCCTTTTTAGGGGTAAATTTAAAAATTTTAATCAAATCAAAATGTCCCAAAATGTCAAATTTACCGCTATCACACAGCGCACAAATCAGCGCGAAATACTCAGCGTAAATATCATCTATATCGCGCTCGCTCCACTGTGCGATAAATTCCTCATTATCAAAGCCCCAATTATCCAAAAAATGCACCGAACCGATTAAGTAATCGCATTTGCGCGATAAAACTCGCTCATCAATAAGCGCGCGATTTCGCATAAAATCCACTTCATAACCGGTTAAAATTTCGATTTTATCCCCAAATTTCGACCTTGCTTCATTTATCATGCGCTCATATTCACTCATCTGCGAAAAGCTCATACGATACTTTTCATCGAAATTCATCGGCGCATGATCAGCAAATCCATAAATATCAAACCCCAGCTCGCACGCTCTTTGCACATACTCGCAAACGCTCCCGCTAGCGTGGTTGCAAAGGGTTGTGTGGTTGTGTAAATCGACCTTCATTTTGCTTCCTTAAAATATTTTTTTGCTAAATTGTAGTAAAATCACGCTTTAAAAAATTTTATAGGATTATTTTTGAAAAAACCAGAACTTCTAAGTCCAGCAGGAAATTTAACTAAACTAAAAATCGCCCTATCTTACGGCGCGGACGCTGTATATGCGAGCACCGGGGCGTTTTCGCTTCGCCAAAGAAGCGCAAAGGAATTTGATAAAACTAGCTTTGAAGAGGGCGTCTGTTTTACCCATAAAATGGGCAAAAAAATCTACGCCACGGTAAATGGATTTCCCACAAATGTCCAAATCGACACTCTCTCGCGCCACCTTGAATACTTGCAAGATTTGCGCGTAGATGGGATTTTGGTCGCGACCCTTGGCGTAGCGCGTTTGGCAAAAAAATTCGCCCCAGATATTCCGTTACATATCTCGACCCAAGCAAATGTCCTAAACTGGCTTGACGCGCAGGTTTGGAGCGAGCTAGGGGCTACGCGCATAGTAGCGGCGCGCGAAATGACGCTAAAAGACGCTGTGCTAATCAAAGAGCATTTGCCAAATTTAGAAATCGAAATTTTCGTGCATGGCTCGATGTGCTTTGCTTACAGCGGGCGTTGCCTAATCAGCGCGGTTCAAAGCGGGCGATTTAGCAACAGAGGCAGTTGCGCGAACGATTGCCGTTTCAAATACGAAATTTATGCCAAAAATAGCGACAATAACGCCCTATTTCGCCTGCAAGAGTGCGAAAACGATGGCACTTACATAATGAACGCAAAAGATCTCAAACTAGCTAGCTACGCCGAAAAAATCCTCCAAACAGGCGCGATTGATAGCTTCAAAATCGAGGGGCGCACCAAAAGCGAATATTATGTCGCATGCGCCACGAACGCTTACAGACGCGCGATTGATGACGCAGCCAGCGGTAAATTTGAGCCTGAAATTTATGAAAGCGAGCTAGCAACGCTGAAAAATCGCGGTTTTAGCGACGGATACCTTATCAAACGCCCTTACGAGCGCGACGATACGCAAAATTTAAACACAAGTATCGAGGAAGGCACACACCAAGTCTGCGCTATTTCAAATGACGGCGAGTTTATCAGCGTCAAAGATAAAATCGCGCTAGGCGAAATTTATGAAATTTTCGCGCCGCATGGGGCGCAAATTAAGCCTTGTCAAAACGAATTTGGCGAAATTTTTGAAAACGGGGGCAAAAAATTTATCAAATTTAGCCGTTTGATTGCCAGAAATAACAAAGAATTTAGCGAAATTCACAGCGGGAATTTAAACGAAATCAAACTTCCTGCAAATTTGCCAGAATTTAGCTTTTTAAGAAAGGAAATAAAGTGAAATTTGTATCGATAATAATGGGTTCGAAAAGCGATTATGAAATCGTAAATGAGTGCGCTAAAATTTTAAAAGAATTTGGCGTGGCTTATGAAATGATAATCAGCTCCGCTCACCGCTCACCAAAACGCACAGCCGAGTATGTCGCAAACGCCGAGAAAAAGGGCGCGCAGGTATTTATCTGCGCCGCTGGTATGGCAGCTCATTTAGCAGGAGCTGTGGCAGCAAACACAACCAAACCTGTGCTTGGAATACCACTTGGTGGAAGCGCGCTAGGGGGTATGGACGCTCTGTATGCCACAGTGCAAATGCCGGGTGGAATACCTGTGGCGACCCTAGCTATCGGCAAAGCAGGAGCGAAAAACGCAGCATTTTTAGCCGTGCAAATCCTAGCCCTAAGCGATGAGAGCTTAGCTGCAAAACTGCTTGCAAACAGAGTGCAGCAGGCAGAAGCATTACAAAAAGATTCACAAAATATCGAAATAATTTTATAAAGGAAAGCTATGACATTTTCACAAATCATCTTAACACTTCAAAACTACTGGCACGAGCAAGGTTGCTTACTTGTCCAGCCTTATGACATGCCAAGTGGAGCTGGCACATACCACCAAGCTACATTTTTGCGCGCTATCGGAAATAAACCGTGGAATGTAGCCTATGTAGCACCGAGCCGCCGTCCAACTGACGGGCGTTATGGCGAGAACCCAAACCGCCTTGGCGCATATTATCAATTTCAAGTGATTTTAAAACCAAGCCCAGATAATATCCAAGAGCTGTATCTAAAAAGCTTGGAGCGTTTGGGGCTAAATCTTAAAGAACACGATATTCGCTTCATCGAGGATAACTGGGAGAGCCCAACTCTTGGCGCTTGGGGGCTAGGCTGGGAGGTTTGGCTAGATGGCATGGAAGTTACGCAATTCACATATTTTCAACAAGTAGGTGGAATCCCTTGCGAGCTAATTAGTGGCGAGATCACTTATGGGCTCGAAAGACTTGCCATGTATCTACAAAACAAGGACAATGTCTATGACATAGCGTGGGACGAAAATGTAACTTATGGCGATGTGCATAAAAGAAGCGAATTTGAGTTTTCTAAATACAATTTCGAAGTCGCAGACGCAGGACGGCTTTTTGCGCAGTTTGAAAACGCCTCAGCCGAGTGCAAATCTACCCTAGCGCAGGGTTTGGCGCTACCAGCGTATGATTATTGCATGCTAGCAGCGCACACCTTCAATGTCCTAGATGCAAGAGGCGCAATCAGCGTAACCCAAAGACAAGACTATATCCTAAAAATCCGTGATATGGCGAAAAACTGCGCGCTTTGCTACGCAGATCCAGAAAAATATTTGCAAAATTTGGCCAAGGAAAATTCGTGAAACTTGGCGAAATTTATGAAATTCTAAATACTCTCGCGCCTTTTGAAGACGCCGAGAGCTGGGATAATAGTGGAATTTTACTAGGCGAAGCAGGAAGCGAGATAGGCGAAGTTTATCTAAGTCTAGATGTTACTAGCGAATTAGTGGAAAAAGCCTGGCCGGGCTCGCTTCTCATCGTTCATCACCCGCTGATTTTTAAGGGGCTAAAATCGCTAAATCCGCTAATTTATCCCTCAAATTTGATTTATCAACTAATCCAAAAAAACATCAGCGTCATTGCCATGCACACGAATTTCGACAAACATCTGCTAAATAAATATGTCGCGCGTGAAATTTTGGGCTATGAAATTTATGAAAGCAGAGAATTTTTGGAATTCATGCGCGTGGATATGAGCTTTTACGAGCTTGTAAGCGACATAAAAGCCAAATTTAACATGCCTATAATCAGGGCTGTAAATGCCAAAGCGCATATCAAAACGATTGCGCTTTGCACAGGAAGTGGAAGCGAGCTAAATGAAAATTTGGGCGTGGATTGCTTCATCACAGGTGATATCAAATATCATAGTGCGATACAAAATTTAGAAAATAAGGTCTGTTTGATAGATATCAATCACTTTGAAAGTGAGCGCTACTTTGGGGCTTGCCTCGCTCCACACTTGCCAAAAGATAAAATAAAAGTTATAATAAACGAACAAAAAAATCCATTTAAATATTACTAAAAGGAAAATCATGAACAAATACCTAAATCAGTTAGTCGAGCTGTGCGAACACGACAAAGAACTAGACAGCTTCAAGCCAAAAATCGAAGCAGCCCAAGCAAGACTAAATTCGAAAGTTAATCAAATCGACAAAGCCAAAAACGAAATCGATGTGCTAAACACTGAAATCGAGGAGCTAAGGGAGCAAATTTCACTTACAAACGCTCAAATCGCAGAACTAAACGCTAAATCAAAAAGTAGCGCGAAAAAATCAGCCTCGCTAAAAACAGAAAAAGAGATCAAAGCCCTTAGCGTCGAGGTCGATATCACAAAAGAGCAGTTAAGTGCTGCAAATGAACAAATCGATAGATTAGAAAAACATGTCGAAACCAAAAAAGCCCTAATCGCTGATTTAGAGACGCAAAAAAGCGCATTTGAAGCCGAACTCGAAGAGATCAAAGCAGAGGTTAGCACCCAAATGGGCGAGGTTGAAGAGAGTAGATCAAAAATTTATTCAGTTCGCGAAAAACTAATCAAATCAATGGATCCAAAAACCGTATCTTTCTACGAAAAAATCCGCAAATGGGCTAGTAACACAGCCGTCGTTCCAGTGCGAAAACAAGCCTGCTATGGCTGTTTCATGAGATTAAATGACAGAGTTTATAGCGCAGTTATCAAAAGCGACGATATCGTAACCTGCCCGTATTGTGGCAGAATTTTATACAAAGAAGCAGAGTGATTTATACACTTTTTTCTTTTCTTATCTGGCTACTTGCACTGCCGTTTTTGGCGGTGCTAGCCCTCAAAAAAAAATATCACAAAAGCCTTCCTGCTAGGTTTTTGCTATTTAAAAATCCGAAATTCAACCCCTGTGATGTGCATTTTCACGCTTGCAGTCTTGGCGAGGTAAATGCGCTTAAAAATCTAATCTCAAATTTCGATAGCCTAGCCCTTACCACGACCACAGACACAGGCTTTGCAGCAGCGAAGCAAATCACGCAAAACTCGCGCTTTTTGCCGTTTGAAAACCTGCTTCCATTTTGGCTAGAAAAGGCCAAGGTTACCGTGATTTTCGAGGCCGAGCTGTGGCTAAATTTAGTGCGAAGCGCGAAAAAAAACGGCTCTTTTGTCGTGCTTTTAAACGCCAGAATTTCAGATAAAAGCTATAAAAACTATCTGCGATTTAAATTTTACTACAACAAAATTTTTGAAAATATTGATTTGGTTTTAGCCCAAAGCGAGCGCGATAAAGCCCGCCTTAGCGAGCTTGGCGCAAAAAATATAATCGTAGCTGGAAATATCAAAAGCGCAAATTCTAGCTCTCCAAGCAAAATTTTGCCAAAATTTCAAAACTGCACCACTATCACGATTGCTAGCACGCACGAGGGCGAAGAGGAACTGATTTTAGCCGGGTTAAAAAATTTCGCGCAAAATAACAAAAATTTCAAATTTATCCTTGCTCCACGCCACCCTGCTCGTTTCGAATACTGCGCCAAAATCGCGAAAATTTGGGCAGATGAGCTAAATTTGAATTTTGAGAAATTTAGCGAAAACAAAAATTTCAAAAGCGATTTTATTTTGCTTGATACAATCGGCGAGCTGATAAATTTCTACGCCATTAGCGATATTGTAATCCTTGGTGGCAGTTTCGTGCCAAATATCGGCGGACACAATCCAATCGAGCCTGCAAGCTTTGGCGCTAAAATCATCAGCGGCAGATATTTTCACAACCAAAACGCGCTGTATAATCTAGTAAAAAATATCAAAATTTGCGAAGCTAGCGAGCTTGGTGACGCGCTAAAAAACCCGCCCCAAAAAAGCGAAATTTTGCAAATTTGCGATTTAGGGCGCATTATAAAAATCATAAAGGACGAAATCAATGCAAGAAAAAGCCTATAAACTTCTAGCAATTCAAGAAAAAATTTCAAACAACGAAGCCAAGGCGCTAATAGACGCTGGACTTGTGAGCGCGCACGGCAAAAAGCTTAGCGTCGCGCGCGAAATGATGAGTGAAAAAACCATTTTCAGCGTCGCAAAAATGGAAAAACCAAAGCTGATTTACGAGGACGAAAACATCATCGCCGTGGATAAACCTGCGTTTTTGGAGTGCGAAAATTTGGAAAAAATTTATCACGCAACTCTCTTAAATCGCCTTGATAAGGGGACAAGTGGCGTGATAATGCTAGCGAAGAACGAAGAATTTCGCCAAAAAGCGATAAATGAATTTAAAGCCATGCGCGTGAAAAAAACATATCTCGCGCTCGTAAATGGCATAGTCAGCGAAGAGATCAAAATCACCGACCCAATCCTCACAATCAAGGGCAAATCCGGCGCGATTTCGAAAATTTCGCCAAACGGCAAAGAGGCGATTACAAATGTTTTTCCGCTCATGGTAAGCGGTAAAAAATCCTTTGTCAAAATCACAATCGAAACTGGTCGCACGCACCAAATCAGGGTGCATTTAGCCGGTATTGCTCATGGAATAATCGGCGATGAAAAATACGCCAAAAGCAAATCAAAGCGTATGTTTTTGCACTCATACCAAACAGAAATTTTAGGGCTTAAATTTATCGCCCCATTAAAGGGCGAATTTAACGAATTTGGCTTTGACATACCAAAAAATATGCAATATTAACAGCTATTTAAGTTAAATTTTGGTAATATCGTAGGTTTAATAATTTTATAAGGGAACGATAGTGTTTGAGATAATCAGTGAATCATTTAAAAATGCGGTTAATAAGCTAAAAACAATCGATGATGAAAAAGCGCTCAAAAATGCGCTTGACACCCTCAAAAAGGCACTTTTGAAGGCAGATGTTCATCACAAAGTAACCAAAGATTTCATAGCATTAGTAGAAGCCGATGTCAAAATCAACGGAATCGGTCAAAAGCAATTTTTAGATTCAATCAAAAACAACCTAACCATGATTTTAACAGCGCCAAAAGGCAGCAATCAAGGCTTTGTTTTTGCTGATACGAACCCTACAATCGTGCTTATGGCAGGTCTTCAAGGTAGCGGTAAATCAACCACGACAGTAAAACTTGCAAATTTCTTAAAACTTAGAAAAAAGAAGGTGCTAATCGCGGCTTGCGACTTGCAACGCTTAGCAGCCGTCGAGCAACTAAAACAACTTTGCGAAGCAAACGAGATCGATCTCTTTGCCCTAGATAACGAAACAAACCCTATCAAAGTCGCAAAAGAGGCCCTTGCAAAGGCAAAAGCTGGATTATATGATGTGCTTTTAGTCGATACTGCTGGACGCCTCGCAATCGACGAAGCACTAATGGAGCAAATTTCAAATATCAAAAAAGAGATTAACCCGCATGAAATTTTCTATGTCGCTGATGCGATGAGCGGTCAAGACGGCGTGAAAACGGCGGCTAAATTTAACGAAGTGCTTGAAATCAGCGGTGTGATTTTGAGCAAATTTGACGCCGATACAAAAGGCGGAATCGCCCTTGGAATCGCACATCAGCTAGGAATTCCACTTAGATTTATAGGAACAGGTGAAAAGGTCGCTGATTTAGAGGGTTTCATACCAGATCGTATCACTAGCCGTATCATGGGAGAGGGCGATTTAGCGACATTGGTCGAAAAAACAGCGGCTGTTTTCGACGAAAAAGAGGCAAAAAAATTAAATAAAAAAATCAAAAAAGGCGAATTTAATTTCAACGACTTTATTTCGCAACTCGAAAGCGTCAAAAAGCTAGGAAATATGAAAAATTTAATCGGCATGATTCCTGGACTTTCTGGCATGGCAAACAAAATCCAAGATATCGACTTGGAAAATTCAAAAGAGATTAGACATATCAAGGCTATGATTGATTCTATGACGCCAAAAGAGCGCGAAAATCCAGATTTATTGAACAACTCTCGCAAACGCAGACTTGCCCAAGGCGCAGGTTTGTCGCAAGTCGAGGTCAATAGATTTTTGAAACAATTCACAAACGCGGCAAAACTTGCTAAAAAATTCTCGTCAAAAGGCGGTATGCAAGGGCTAGCCTCAATTGTGCAAAAACCGAGATAATTCTCGGTTTTAGAGCTTATCAATGCCCAAATTTTGGGTATTTACAAGTTCTAAAACTTTAAAAATTTCAAGGAGAAAAAATGGCAACAGTTGTTAGACTAACAAGATTAGGTAGAAAGAAAAAACCTTTTTATCGTATAGTTGTAACAGATAGCAGAAAAAGACGCGACGGCGGTTTTATCGAGACTATCGGTTATTATAACCCTCTAAAAGACGAAAACAATGTCAAAGTAGATAGCGAAAGACTAGCTTACTGGAAAAGCGTAGGCGCTAAACTAAGCGATAGAGTTGCTCAAATCACAAGCAAATAATCATGGTTGAAAACTTTATAAAAGAATACGCAAAGCTAATCGTAGATCACCCAGACTCGATTTCTACCGAGCTAAAATCTGGCGATAATTTCACAGAGATTATCATCTATGCTGATAAGGCCGATACTGGCAAACTTATCGGCAAAGACGGCAAAATGATTAACGCCATAAAAACGGTCATCATGGGCTATAAGGCCAAGGATCCGAGTAACTACAAAATCACGGTTAAAGCCAAAGATGCCTGAAAACCTGCTCGAAGTCGCTAAGCTCGGCAAAACAGTCGGCCTAAAAGGCGCATTGCGACTTCACGATAAAAGTGATTTCCCAAAACAGTTCAAAAAAGGTGCCAAATTTTACTTACAAGATGGCACCGTTTTGGAAATTTCTGCATTTTTACAATCAAATTCCACTGTGAAATTCGTGGGTTTTGAGAGCATTGAACTAGCCCAAAATTTAGTAAATAAAACCCTTTATCAAACTATCGAAAACACCAGAAAAAACTGCCCACTAAAAAAAGGCGAATTTTTCTATTTTGATATTTTGGGGCTTAGCGTTTGCGAAGATGGCGAAATTTTGGGCGAGGTAAGCGACATAATGGAGAGTGGCAGCGCGTATCTTTTCGAGGTAAAAACAGCGAGTGAGCTTGTAAATTTGGGGCTTGCTAGCACATTTTTTGTGCCATACCTAGATAATTTTGTAGTTCAAATTTCACTTGATGAACGCAAAATTTTGACCAAAAACGCTAAGGCGATTTTAGAAAATTCATGAAATTTACCTTCGTAAGCCTTTTTCCAAATTTAATCCAGCCATATTTTGAGGACTCGATTTTAAAACGAGCCGTTGATAAGGGCATTATCGAGCTAAATTTTTTAAATCCCAGAGAATTTACTGCCAACAAATACAAAAAGGTCGATGATTATATGATAGGCGGAGGCGCAGGTCTTTTAATCGGCACCGAACCCCTAGCTAGGACGCTTGATGAGTTTAAAAAAACTTCCCCAAACGCAAAAATCATCTACCTAACCCCAGTTGGCAAAAAATTTACCCAAAACGACGCAAAACGATTAGCTAAGCAGAGCGAAATTTGCTTTATTTGTGGCAGATACGAAGGGATCGACGAGCGCATAATCGAAGAGTATGTCAGCGAAGTTTTTTGCATAGGGGACTTTGTCTTAACTGGTGGCGAGCTTGGCGCGCTGTGTATGAGCGATGCTATAAGTCGAAATTTAGCCGGTGTTTTGGGAAATACTGCCTCGCTTGATGAAGAGAGCTTCGAAGATGGGCTTTTAGAGGCGCCTTCTTTCACAAAACCTGATATTTTTAAAAATTTATCTATAATTTCAGAGTTTTTAAAGGGTAATCACGCTAAAATGCACAGTTTAAAAAATCAAATGGCGCTAATGAAAACTAGGTACTTTCGGGTGGATATGTACCGAAAAATCGCCAAAAAATAAAGGACATTTTATGAAAAACAAGTATATTCAAGCATTTGAAGATGCTCAAATTGCAAACAAAGTTGTGCCTGATTTTCGTGCTGGCGATACACTAAAAGTCGCTATCAGAATCAAAGAAGGCGACAAAAGCCGTGTTCAAAATTTCGAGGGCGTATGTATCGCTAGACGCGGCGAAGGCGTAAGCGAGACATTTATCATTCGCAAAATCGGTGCTAACAGCGTTGGCGTAGAGAGAATTTTCCCAATTTACAGCGAAAGTATCGAAAACATCGAAGTATTACGCCGTGGTCGTGTCCGCAGATCAAAACTATTTTATCTACGCAACAGACAAGGCAAAGCTGCTAAAATTAAAGAGCTTAGAAAATAATTTTAGCCCAAAATTCAGCGCAAATTTGCGCAAAATAGGATTTTATCTCGCTAATGAGATAAAATCTATCATTATTTTATTTTCGTTTAAAAACAATGTATAAAATCACGAAATTTAAA
The DNA here is from genome assembly GCF_027737405.1 of Campylobacter sp. VBCF_04 NA7. Classification (NCBI taxonomy): domain Bacteria; kingdom Pseudomonadati; phylum Campylobacterota; class Epsilonproteobacteria; order Campylobacterales; family Campylobacteraceae; genus Campylobacter; species Campylobacter sp. VBCF_04 NA7. Next base: position 57,766 of record NZ_JAOVTT010000004.1, on the reverse strand, counting down.
TTTTACATAGCTTATTTTTTTAATAAATTTTGTAAAATTTCAATAAAATTTTCAAGAGTGATGAATTATGATATATCTAGGCATTGATGTTGGTTCCACGACCGTAAAAACAGTAATTTTAAATGAAAATAATGAAATTTTAGAAAAAACTTACCAAAGACATTTAGCCAAACCAAAAGAGCTAGTTTTACAGCGAATTTTAGAAATCCAAAAAAAATATCCAAACGAAAATTTCAGCCTTTCCATAGCAGGTTCAGCCGGTATGGGTATCGCCAAAAACTGCGAAATTCCCTTTGTTCAAGAGGTTTATGCCACTTCGCTAGGAGTTAGGCAGATGTTTCCTAAAACCGATATCGTCATCGAACTAGGTGGCGAGGACGCGAAAATTATTTTTCTCACAGGCGGGGTCGAGGAGCGTATGAACGGCTCGTGCGCGGGCGGAACTGGCGCGTTTATCGATCAGATGACAAATTTGCTAAATTTAGACATCGCTGAACTTGACAAATTAAGCTTCAACGCGAGCAAAATTTACCCTATCGCCTCTCGGTGCGGGGTTTTTGCCAAAAGCGATATCCAGCCTCTTTTAAATCAAGGCGTGCGCAAAGAAGACATAAGTGCGAGCATTTACGCAGCCGTAGTCGAGCAGACAATCGCCGGACTTGCCCAAGGGCGCGAGGTTAAGGGCAATATTTTGTTTCTAGGCGGACCGCTATTTTTCTTAAAAGGTTTGCAAAAACGCTTCAAAGAGGCGCTAAATTTAAACGACGAAAACGCCACCTTCCCTGATATCGGGCCGTTTTTCGTGGCGTATGGTTCAGCGATTTATGCCAAAAAAACAGGCACTGCGCTAAATTTGGACAAAATCATAGAACTTTTGCAAAAAAGCCCAAACAAAGAGCTTTTAGAATCAGAAGAACCTCTGTTTGGCTCGCAGGCCGAATTTGACGAATTTATCGCTCGCCACGAAAAAGCAAGCGTCCCCAAAGCCGACATCGCCTCATACTCTGGGAACGCGTATTTGGGTGTGGATTGCGGCAGCACGACGATTAAGGTCGTTTTAATCGGCGAAAATTACGAGCTTTTATACAAATTTTACTCATCAAACAAGGGCGATCCGATTAATATTTTACAAAAAAAACTAACTGAAATTTACGCTCTTTGCGGATCTCGCATAAAAATCAAAAGCTCAGGCGTTACAGGATATGGCGAGGAGCTAATCAAAACCGCATTTAGCTTTGATTACGGCATAGTTGAGACCATCGCGCATTACAGCGCGGCGCGCCACTTCAACCCCAAGGTCGATTTTATCATAGATATCGGCGGACAAGATATCAAATGCTTTTCGATAAAAGACGGCAATATCGATTCTATCGTGCTAAATGAGGCGTGCAGTTCAGGGTGTGGGTCGTTTTTGCAAACATTTTCGAATTCACTAGGCCATGAAATCAAAAATTTCGCCAAAATGGGGCTTTTCGCCTCGCACCCAGCCAAGCTTGGTAGCCGTTGCACGGTCTTTATGAACTCATCTGTAAAACAGGCCCAAAAAGACGGCGCGAGTGTGGAAGATATCAGCGCAGGACTTGCAATTAGCGTGATTAAAAACGCGATTTACAAGGTAATTCGTGTGCGAAATTCTGACGATTTAGGGCAAAATATCGTGGTTCAGGGCGGAACATTTTTAAACAATGCCGTGCTAAGAGCCTTTGAAAAAGAGCTTGGCAAAAATGTCATCAGGCTCGATATCAGCGAGCTTATGGGCGCGTATGGGGCTGCGCTTTTTGCGCGCGATAATGCGCCGGAGAGCTCAAATTTAATCACGAGCGAAAAACTAGCAAAATTTACGCACAAAAGCGAATTTGATACCTGCAAGCTTTGCACAAACAAATGCCCGCTTACAATCACGCATTTTGAAAATTCGAAATTTATCACCGGAAATAAATGCGAAAGAGGCGCAGGTAAGGCTATCAGAAACGATATTACGAATTTATTCGAGTTTAAAAACGAGCTTTTGAAAAAATACAAAAAACTCCCAAAAGATGGCGCGCCAAAGGTCGGAATTCCGCTTGTTTTGAATATGTATGAGATGATTCCGTTTTGGAGTGCGTTTTTTGAAAATTTAGGTATGAGCGTCGCTCTGTCTCGCAAACCGCGCAAAGAGACGCTGTTTTTGGCCAATCAAAGCATACCAAGCGATACGGTCTGCTACCCAGCCAAAAGCGTGCATGGCCATATCTACGACTTGCTAGCGCAAAATGTCGATTTTATATTTTATCCGTGCATGAGCTACAACCTAGACGAAAATATCAGCGAAAACTGCTACAACTGCCCTGTGGTGGCGTATTATCCAGAACTAATCAAAGCAAATGTCAGCGCGCTGGACGAGCGAGCGTTTTTATACCCGCACCTAGATCTAAATGCGCCTGAATTTTTTGCCAAAACTATGCGAAAAGAGCTAGCAAATTTAGGGTTTAAATTTAAGCTTGATGTCATCAAAAATGCCGTATTTCAGGGCAAAAAAGAGTTAGAAAACTACAAAAACACGGTTTTAATCAAAGGCGAAGAAACGCTAAATTTAATCCGCGAGCAAAATTTGAGCGCAATCGTGCTTGCTGGCAGACCATATCATATCGACAAAAGCGTAAATCACGGGATTGATCGCTACTTAAATTCTCTCGGATTTATCGTGCTAAGCGAGGATAGTCTGCCACTAATGCAGGTTCAAACCAAATCGCTAAATCAATGGACATACCACGCCAGGCTGTATAGCGCGGCTAGATTTATCTGCAAATATCCTAAAATGCAACTCGTGCAACTCGTAAGCTTTGGGTGCGGGATAGACGCGATTACAGGCGATGAAGTGCGCGACCTACTACGCGCAAATGGCAAAATTTACACTCAACTTAAAATCGACGAAGTTACAAATCTAGGGGCTGTTAAAATCCGCCTACGCTCGCTAAAAGCGACAATGTTAGAGCGCGAAAAAGCTCAATTTATACAAAAAGGCTAATGATGTTTGCGAAATTTACAAAAGATATGAAAAGCACTCACACGATTTTAATCCCTACGATGATCGATCCGCATTTTCGCTTTATGAAAAGCGTTTTGGCCGATGAGGGGTATAAAAGCGTGCTTTTACGGGACAACCGTGCAAACATCGTCGAAGAGGGCTTGCGAAATGTCCATAACGATATGTGCTACCCTGCCCTGCTCGTAATCGGGCAGTTTATCGACGCGCTAAAAAGTGGTGAATTTGACACGCACAAGGTCGCACTTCTGATAAGCCAAACAGGTGGCGGGTGCAGGGCGAGCAACTATATAAATTTGCTTCGCAAAGCCCTAAACGAGAGCGGTTTTGGCTATGTGCCGGTGATCTCGCTAAATTTTGGCTCGTTAGATGAAAATGGATTTGCGCTAAGCAAAATGGCGCTAATCAAGCTGTTTGTGGCGATTTTTTACGGCGATTTGATGATGAATTTATACAATCAGTGCAAACCATACGAAAAAATTCCTAATCAGACAAACGAAATTTACGAAAAAATGGTCGAATTTATCGCAAATTTGACAAATCAAAAGTCATTTTTCAAACTAAATAAAAATTTTAGCCACATCTTGCAAAATTTCGCCAAAATAGAGCGTTTGGGCGAGCAAAAAATCAGGGTTGGTATCGTGGGCGAAATCTATCTGAAATACTCCCCTATCGGCAACAACGGCCTAAACGCCTACCTCATCAAAGAAAACGCCGAACCCGTAAATACCGGGCTAATGGATTTCGTGCTGACTTGCATTTATGATGCTGTGTATGACAAAAAGCTCTATGGCAAGGGTGGCGCGGCGTATTGGGGTAGCCTTGGGGTTGCTAAAATTTTAGAATTTTGCCAAAAAAAATTAATCCGCGCTATGAAAAAACACGGATTTCGTCCGCCAACGCCATTTAAAGAGGTGCGCGCAGCCGCTGAGGGATACATCAGCCACGGCGTGAAAATGGGCGAAGGATGGCTACTCACAGCTGAAATGGTCGAGTTTATGAAGCAAGGCGTGCAAAATGTCGTCTGCGCCCAGCCATTTGGCTGTCTGCCAAATCACATCATCGCGCGCGGTATGATACGCAAAATCAAGCAAAACTACCCAGACGCCAACATCGCCGCGATCGACTACGATCCGGGTGCGAGTGCGGTAAATCAGGAAAACCGCATAAAATTAATGCTTTCAAATGCAAATAGGGAATTTTAAAATTTAAAATTTCGTGAGAATTTGGCTAAATTTAACAACCAAATTTGGCTAAATTTCAATGAATTTAGCCAAATTTCATCTATCTTGTTCTGCGTTTTATATCTCTGTGCGCGCTTCTGTGGCGTTCGCCGTTGTCATTATCAAAGCTCCTAGCCTCGCGTTCGCGCCTTTTGATTTCTTTGTAACGAGAGCTTGCTTTGATAACTTCCGCTTCCCTTCTAGCCCGACGCAAGGTCATTTCGCGCTCGCCGTTGTTAGCATGAATTTTGCGAATTTCGCGCTCGTGGCGGATTGATTTATTACTTAGGCGGTGAGCGTGCGGGTGCGAAGAGATGACTGGGCGAGTGTGCGGGCGAGTATTTATATGGCCGTGGCGATTGTCCTTGATCACGACTGGGCGTCTATCTACCACGACAGGACGCCTATCCACGATAACTGGGCGTCTATCATAAATCACAGGGCGACGGCGATATCCTCTGTCATAGTAATAATCGCTCTCGTAATACCCCCTATAATACGGGCTTCCACTATCATACACCACGCTACCTGAGGCTCTCGTATGCGCACAGCCTGTGAAAAACAGACCGACAATCGCGCCAAGAATTGCGAATTTTAAAATTTTCATTTTGTATCTCCTTTATGAAATCGGAGCGAATTTTACATTTGCGTGATTAAATTTTTTGTTTATGAAATTTAAATTTGAAAGCTAGGGCGAAATTTGATAAATTTTAAAATTTCGCCCCAAATTTGGCTAAATTTAGCCATTATAACCCAAGCGCCTCATATTTGCGCAAGCGTTTTTGTATCCGTGGTAGCAAGTTACGCGGTAAAGATCGATTGCATTAAATGTGTTTTGTTGCACGCCTTGTCCGCGCTCGAACATCTCAGCTAATTTCATGCAAGCTGGGAAGTTTTGAGTGCCTACGCACGCCATATTATAGGCATTTGCAGCTGAGCCGAAATCGCCTTTGGCATACATTGATTCAGCGAAACTAAAACACAAAGCGCCATTTCCGCTTCTGCAAGCGTCGCTTTGGACGATATTGCCCTCGATTTTGGCCGGGCGGATTCCGTCTTGGATCTCGTTATAGCTGTATTTTCCAGCCTTTGGCGCGCTTACTGCGCTTTTTGGTGCATTGCTGACACAACCTGCTAAAAATAATCCTGCAATCATCACAGCGATTAAATTTTTCATAAGCTATCCTTATCTGCCTAAGATATAGTAAGTGTCTTTGTTCGGCACTTTTTCTAGGGCTATGTTAAATTTATCAGACCATACCTTTATCATATCTACAACAGCCTCTTTGCGCTCTTTTGTAGCGGCCTCGTTTTTGATTTTAAAATACGGATTTGTATTTGACATAGCGATGTAAGCATCATAAATTTTAAGCTTATCGTTTAGTGTAACGATATGCTCCAACTCTGTGTCTGTGAAATCACATTTTGACAAAATACCGCGAAGTTGCGCTATCACCGCCTCGCTTGAAGTATAACCTAATGCTAGAAGAATTCCCTCTTCACTCATATTAATCCTTTCTAATGAAATTTATTGTTTGTTTGCTTGCGAAATTAAAACGCCCTCGATTAGCTTTTTTATATCGCCATCAAGTATCGCATCAGTCTGGCTAAACGCCTCGCCTGAACGGTTGTCCTTGACCTGCTGATACGGGAAAAGCACATAAGAGCGAATCTGATGTCCCCAGCCAATATCACTTTTTTCGATACTATCGCTTGCTTCTCGTTTTTTCATAAGTTCAAGCTCGTAAAGTCGCGATTTTAGCACCTTCATTGCCGTTTCTTTATTTTTGTGTTGGCTTCTATCGTTTTGACAATTCACCACAATCCCAGTGGCTAAGTGAGTTATGCGAACAGCGCTTTCTGTTTTGTTGATGTGTTGCCCACCTGCCCCACTAGCGCGAAAAACATCGATTTTAATGTCCTTATCCTCGATATTTATCTCAATATCATCGTTTAGCTCAGGGCTTACCATGACGCTTGAAAAGCTCGTGTGCCTACGCCCTGCACTATCAAATGGGCTGGTTCGCACTAGGCGGTGGATTCCGTTTTCGGCCTTTAAATACCCATAGGCGTTTTCACCGCGCACGATAAAGCTTACATCTTTAATCCCCGCTTCATCGCCCTCTTGGAAATCCAAAACCTCTACCTTAAAGCCCTCTCTCTCGCAAAACCTACTATACATACGATACAGCATGCCCGCCCAGTCGCAACTCTCTGTCCCACCAGCTCCTGGGTGGATAGTGATAATCGCGTTTTTGTCATCGTCATCGCCACCGAGCATCATCGCTAACTCTAAATTTGAAATTTCCTCTTCCAGCTTGCCTGCGCCCTCGAAAAGGTCGTTTATCGTATCATCATCATTTTCGCTAAGGGCTAATTCATAAATTTCACGCGCATCATCAAGCGCAGAATTTGCCTTTTTAAATTTTGCCAAAACAGAGCTAATTTTGGTCTTTTCGCGTCCGATTTGAGTTGCTAGCTTCACATCGCTCCAAAATTTCTCGTCCGCTTCGATTTTTGAAATCTCTTCTAAGCGCGCGCTAATTTCATCTGGTTTGATAATCGAGCTAATATTATTGATTTTTATGTCAAGGTTTTTCAAAAGTTCGCTATATTCGTAATTATCCAAGTTTTGCCTTTAAATTTTTTGCGAGATTATAACAGCTTAAAGCTTTTAACCCTTTTAACCCAGAGTTAAATTTTAATTTTTTTGAGTTATAATCGCCCTTTAAATTTCAAAATTTGGAAGTAAATATGCAAATTATTCGAACAGTAGAAGAGTTACGAGCATTTCGTGCCAACGCCTGTGGTAATGTGGGTTTCGTCCCTACAATGGGGGCTTTGCACGCTGGACACATAAGCCTAATCAAACAAGCAAGAAACGAAAACGACATCGTAATCGTATCGACCTTCGTAAATCCTACGCAGTTTTTACCGGGCGAGGATTACGAAAAATATCCAAAAAACGAAGAAGCAGATATTAAAATTTGCGAAAATTTAGACATAAACGCTATGTTTATCCCAGAAGTTAGCGAAATTTACACCGATAATGAACCAACAATCATAGCTGTGCGCCCGACATCTGAAATCTTAGAGGGCAAAACTCGCCCAGGACATTTCGACGGCGTGTGTATGGTGCTGAATAAATTTTTTAATATTATTCGTCCAAACAATGTCTATATGGGCAAAAAGGACGCCCAACAGCTCTTTATCGTGCAAAATATGGTAAAAAGTTTTTTGATGGATATTAATATCGTGCCATGCGAAATCGTCAGAGAGAGCGACGGGCTGGCTTTAAGCTCGCGCAATGCGTATTTGGACGAAGAGGAAAAAATGCTAGCGCTTAAAATTTCGCGCTCCCTCTTAAACGCTAGCAATCTAATCGCCAAAGGCGAGATTAGCACGAGCATTTTAAAGGATAAAATGCTTTCGATTTTAGAGCCATTAGAGGTCGATTATATCGCGTTTGTAAATAGAAATTTTGAAATTTTAGACCAAATCGAGCCTAAAAACACCATTATCCTTGTCGCTGCAAAAGTTGGCAAAACTCGCCTAATCGATAATATTTGGTTGTAAAAATGCCAAAACTTTATTTAGTCTCACTTGGGTGCAATAAAAATCTCGTCGATAGCGAGATTATGCTTGGTAGGTTGCAAAACTACGAAATCGTCTCCGAACCCCAAAGCGCCGATGTTATGATAGTAAATACCTGTGGATTTATCGCTTCGGCGAAGCAAGAGAGTATCCGCACAATCCTAGAACTCGCCGAATTTAAGAAAAAAAACGGCGTTTTAGTGGTAACTGGCTGTTTAATGGAGCGTTACAAAGACGAGCTTATGCGTGAGCTTCCCGAAGTCGATATTTTCAGCGGTGTCGGCGACTACGATAAAATAGACGAGATGATACTCAAAAAACAAAATCTATTTTCGCCTAGCACTTACTTGCAAACCACGCAAAAAAGGGTAATCACTGGCTCAAATTTTCACGCTTACATTAAAATCGCCGAAGGGTGCAACCAAAAATGCAGTTTTTGCGCGATTCCAAGCTTCAAAGGGCGTTTGAAAAGTCGCAGTTTAGACGACATCGAAGCCGAAGTCAGGGATTTGGTCGCACGGGGATTTTATGATTTTAGCTTTATCGCGCAAGATACGAGCAGTTATGGGCGAGATAGGGGCGAAAAAGACGGGCTAATCGCGCTTATAAATCGCATTGAAAAAATTGAGGGCGTGAAATTTGCGCGAATTCTTTATCTTTATCCGACCACGACGAGCGAAAATTTGATTAAAACTATCATAAATTCAAGCGTTTTTGTGAATTATTTCGATATGCCAATCCAGCACATAAATGACAAAATGCTAAAAGTTATGAAGCGTGGAAACGGCAAAAATGAAATTTTAAATTTGCTAAATTTAATGCGAGAAGCCCCAAATTCGTTTTTGCGAACCGGCGTGATAATCGGGCACCCGGGCGAGAGCGAGAGCGAATTTAACGAGCTTTGCGAGTTTTTAAGCGAGTTTAAATTTGATAGAATTTCAGCCTTTGCCTACTCCAAAGAAGAAGACACAGCGAGTTGCGAAATGGAGCAAATTCCTACGCGAGAAATCACAAAACGGCTAAATAAAATCGAAAAAATCGTGGATAAGGCGATTTGTGAGAGTTTCGCTGGGCTTGTAGGCACCACGCAAAGCGTGGAAATCACAGGCATTAGCTCAGAGGGCGAGTTTTTTTACGGCGCAAAACTAGCCTTGTGGGATAAAGACATAGACGGCGAGATTTTAATCAACGAAAGCGAGATACAAAATTTGCAAATCGGACAGCTATATGAGTGCGAGATTAGCGAATTCGTCGGCGGGAAACTCATAGGGAAAATTACAAAACAAGCTAAATAAAAATGCAAATTTTAAATATAGACCATGAGATTTTGGACTTTTTGCGGGGTAGGAAAAATTTACTTGCCTTTTCGCATGGGAGCGACAGCACGGCGCTTTTTTACACGCTTTTAAATTTGGGCGTTAAATTTGACTGCGCTTTTGTGAATTACAAAACCCGCGAAAATAGCGATTTAGAAGAAATTTCCGCAAAAGAGCTTTGCGATAAATTTGGCGTGAATTTGTTTGTCAAAACTGCTCCGCTAAATTTAGAAAATTCAGGCGATTTCGAAAACACTGCGCGCAAAATTCGCTACGATTTTTTTGATGAAATTTGCGCTAAATTCGGACACGACACGCTTATCACAGCGCACCAATTAAACGATAAATTTGAGTGGTTTTTAATGCAACTTGGACGAGGTGCGGGTCTAGCAAATCTGCTTGGCTTTGAAAAAATCGAAAATCGCGCAAATTACGCTATCGTGCGACCTTTTTACAATGTCAGCAAAACGCAAATTTTAGAGTTTTTAAGCGAAAATAAAATCAAATTTTTTAACGACATTTCAAACGAAAATACCAAATTTGCAAGGAACGCCGTAAGGGCTGAATTTAGCGATAAATTCGTAGAAAAATACGCTTTAAATTTAGCCAAAAGTTTTGAGTTTTTATCGCTCGATAAAGCGAATTTGCTAGGCGAATTTATCTATCAAAAAGATAAATTTTTTGTGCTTGAAAATTCGCAAAAAAGCCTAAATTTAATAGATAAAGCGTGTAAAATTTTAGGCGTCGTTCTTAGCCAAAATCAACGAAAAGAAATCCAAAAAACAGACTGCGTGATAAGTGGCAAAATTTGCGTTTGCAAAAACGAAAAATTCTACTTCGTCGCCCCATTTGAGAAAACAAAAATGGATAAAAAATTCAAAGAAAAATGCCGAATTTTAAAAATCCCGCCGCTTGTTCGCCCCTATATTTTCGCTAGAAGCGAAATTTTAGCAGAGTGCGAAGGGCTAATTTCTGGCCTCAACCATAGCGATTTTGTTGATAAAATCGGCGAAATTTAGGTTGATAAGATTTGTTTTGATATGGATTCGTGTAAAAATCACATAGCCGATCTCATTGCTGAGCGTGCCGTCTGAGTAAATGAAAACATTTGTCAAAAACTCGCTGTTTTTTGACTGGTAAAAATTGTCGATTTGGAAATTTAAAATCTCATAAAACAACTCATCGCTATCGCTCATCATGCCCTTCATCTCGTCATCTATGAGAATCATATCGGCATAAAGAGCGCGTTTTTTGTTTGCCACCAAAAACGCCACGCGGTCGTTAAATTTAAGCACAAACATCGCGACACTATCGATTTCATGCTGATTTTTGTATAAAAAATAAAGCACCTTAAAAAGGCTTTCATAAGAGTTGAAGCTCGCGCCGAATTTCTCGTCGCTCCCCGTTGTCGCACTGCGCGGGAATTCCACGGTAAAATCGCTATCGACGCTTTGATAAAAGCACTCGTCAGTCCTTTTAGGCTCGCTAGAAAAAATCACCCTTTGCGCTGGATCGTCGATTAGTATATTTGCGTGCAAACTTTTGGCAATCCCTTGCCTAAATTCCGCCATTTGCGCCGCAAAATCAGTTGCACTATCGACGCTAAATTTGAGCGTCTTTTCATCTACGATTTTTTTACTAAATCCAAGTTTTCTAAAAACAAATTCGCACTCGCTATCATTTTGCGCCACGCTTAGAAAAGATTTAGCCTTGAAAAGTCCCATTTTTTCTCCTAAAAAATGCTAATTATACCAAAAATCGTTTATGCAAAACTAAAAATCGAAATTTTTATCTTTTTCGGCCTGAGCAAAAAGCAAATTTGCTATTTTCTCTTTCGCCTCTTCTAGCCCCAATCCAGCGATATCTAGTGGCTCGCTTAGGCTGTAATTTATGCGCGAAAAGGGCTTTGGCAAGACCATTTTATCCCAGCTTCTAAACTCCCAAAAACGGCTCGCTTCGTAATTTAGCGCGTAAATTTTGAGATTTTTTTTCTGCGCGATCGTGACAGCTCCGTCTGCGACGCTGTGTCTTGGACCTCTGGGACCATCTGGGGTGATGATGACATCTACGCCGTTTTTGATTTCGCTAAATGCGTTCATCAGCGCCCTAACTGCGCCTTTGGAGCTCGATCCTCTAATCGCGCCAATACCAAAATGCGAAATCACTCTCGTGATAATCTCGCCGTCTTTGTGGTCCGAGATGATAACCTTCACCTTTCTTTTTTCGCCATAATACCGTTTCCAGTAGCGAAGATAGGCAAAAGGCATCATTGCAAGTCTGCCGTGCCAAAACACCACCACGCAAGTTTCATCTGATAATTTTGTATCGCTAAATTTAACCCTACAAGTAAGATAAATCAAGCGTATCAAAAAAGCCCCAATATATTCTACACAAAAAAAGATAATGCGTTTTTTAAAGGGTAACTTTTCCATAAAGTGCCATTCTAGCGGCTTTTTCGATTTTTACATTTAGTGTGCGCCCAAGCAGTTCCTCGCTACCATTTACGCAAACCAAAAAATTCGAAAAACTTCTGCCAGCTACTTGATTGTTTTCGCGCAGTTCCTCGAAATACACCTCGTGCCCTCTACCTACCTGCGCGCTCATAATCTCATCTAAAATTTCATTATGCAGACCCTGCAAATAGCTAAGGCGCGCACTTGCGACTTTATCGTCGATTAGCACTAAATTCTGCGCTGGCGTGTGCGGACGCGGACTAAATTTAAAGCTAAAAACCTGCTCGAATTTCACCTGTTTTAGCACATCAATCGTATCGGCGAAATCCGCCTCGCTCTCCGTCGGATAAGCCACGATGATATCGGTGCTAATGCTCACATCTGGGCATAAATCTCGCAGTTTTAGCGCGCGATCAAGGAACCACTCCTTGCTATATCCACGCCTCATATCGCGCAAAACCTTAGTCGAACCGCTTTGTAGTGGCATGTGCATGGATTTGCAAATTTTAGAATTTGAGCTAAAAACTTCTAAAAATTTATCGTCCATGTGAAGCGGGTGCGGGCTAGTAAAGCGAATCCGCTCAATCCCCTCAATCTCGCTTAGCCTTACTAAAAGGTCGCTAAAATCGATTTTTTCGTGCGCATTGGAAAATCTTTTGCCATAGTTATTGACATTTTGACCGAGCAAAAATATCTCTTTTGCCCCACGCTGGGCACTTCTGCGCGCCTCATCAAGTATGATTTTTGCTGGGATTGAGAGCTCGTCGCCTCTGGTTTGTGGCACGATACAATACGAACATTTTTTGTCGCAACCAATCATAATATTTATGTATGATTTGTAAGGACTGCCCCGAAATTCGCCAAAGGCAAACTCGCTCTCATCGTAGTTTATATCGGTGCTAATAAATTTTGGCGTTTGCACAGCTTGCGAGATTTTCGATACATTTCGTGCGCCTAGGACGAAATCCACGAACGGAGCGCGCCTGAAAATTTCAGCGCCCAAGTGGCTAGCAGTGCAGCCACAAACTCCGATTTTTGAGCCAGCCTTGCGAACTTTGTCAAATGCGCCAATCTCGCTAAAAAGCTTATGCACGGGCTTTTCACGCACAGAGCAGGTGTTTATAAGGATTAAATCAGCAATGTTAATATCGTTTGTGAGTTCGTAATTTTGGTTTTTTAGTTCGGCGATGATGTGCTCGCTATCACGCACATTCATCGCACAACCGAGGGTTTGTATGTAGAGAAATTTTTTCAAACTATATGCACCTCATACATATATTCGTTTTCATTTAGACCATAATACACGCTTCTTTGATAGACCGAAAATCCCTTTTTTTCGAAAAATTCTATCAACGCAATGATATCTTTATGCGAATTTTCTCTATCTAAATAGAAAATTTTTTGACCACTTTTTGCGATTTGAGCTTCCAAATCTTCGACTTTTGCACTCTTTGGCTTCGCTTCTAGGCTAGTTCTAGCGAGTTTTACTTGCATTGCTTCATCCTTTCGTATTTCAAATTTTAAACTGATGAGTTTAGCAAAATTAATATAATAATTCGTTTAAATAAAAATAAAGTCTAAATTTAATATAATACCGAACTCGAAAATTTTAAAAATCCCAAAATTTAGCAGTGTAAGAAAAGGAAAATTATGGAAAAAATCACAGACATAATCGAGTCTATCGCAAACGAAAAAGGACTTGATCCCTCAGATGTGGGCGCGCGGGTCAAAACAGCCTTTATCCAAACCGCAAAAAGGCTATTTGGCGAGCAGTTTATCTACGACAGCGAGGTAGATCCCGTTACAAAAAAGGTCAAACTCTACCAAAAAGTCCAAGTCGTAGCCGATAACGACGAGCGCGCAGGACAGGATAATTTCATCGCAATTAGCGAAGCCAAAAAGCACGGTGACGCTGAGATTGGCGACGAGCTAAGCTATGATATAAATATCGAAAATCTCGGCCGCACAGCTTCGCAAGTTTTGGCAAAAGAGCTAAATTACCATATCCAGCGCCTACTCGAAGAGAAAATTTTCGAAAGCTATAAAAACAAAATCGGCACCCTAGCCCACGGCACCGTCACCAAAATCGACGCTAGCGAAACGACATTTGTCGAAATCGACGATATCAAAGCCTACATGCCACAGAAAAACCGCATAAAAGGCGAGAGTTTCAAGGTCGGCGATGTAGTCCAAGCCGTCATCAAAAACGCCTATATCGACAAAAATCAAGGCATAAAATTAGAGCTTTCACGCACAAGCCCTAAATTTTTAGAAGCAATTTTACGCACAGAAGTCCCTGAGATCAAAGACGGAAGCGTCATAATCCAAGCATGCGCTAGGATTCCTGGCAAACGCACGAAAATAGCCCTTAGCTCAGTTTCGCCAAATATCGATCCAGTGGGCGCAACCGTGGGCAAAGGCGGCACTAGAATCGACGCTGTGAGTAAGTTTTTGAGCAAAAATTTAAGCGAAGAGGACAAAAAAGCTGGCGGAGAGAGCATAGATGCGTTTGAATACTCTGCCTCGCCTGAAATTTTAATCTCGCGCGCAATGGCGCCTGCGATTGTAAATTCGGTCAAAATCACAGATGAAAACAAAGCAATTGTTTATATCAACCCTGACCAAAAATCCAAAGCTATCGGCAAAAACGGCCTAAATATCCGTCTAGCCTCAATGTTAAGTGGCTATGAAATCGAGCTAATCGAAACAGGCGCATCAAGCGAAAAAGTATCAAACGAAGAGGGATTAAAAAATCTCGAAGCGCTCTTTGGTGGTCTGTGAGAATTCTTTCAAATTTGCGAATTTTTAAAATTCGCAAATTTTAAAAAAATCAAAATTTAAAATTTATATGAAATTTGGCGCGTCGTTAGAAAACAGCACCAAATCCCCTGCTTTGGTATATTTAGCCAAAATTTCAACCATTTTCGATTTATCTTTTAGCACATAAACTTTGCCGGGATTTATATTGTCTTTGAGCGTTTTTAAATTTAACTCGCCAGTTATTATCACGAGATCAAAAACCTCATCGATTTTTTTGGCTAAAATTTCATTATCTTCTTTGGTGGATTCGACGATTCCGGGCGTTACGATGACTTTATTTCCTTTGTAAGTTTTGCATAGTTCGTAGCTAGCTAGCATACCAGCTAGATTGCCATTAAATGCGTCATCAATGATGATTTTGCCGCCGTTTTCGATCTTTTGAAGGCGGTGTTCGACGCTACGGACTTTTTCGACTGCGTTGTGGATATAGACATCATTTACCCCCAAAAACCTCGCTACCATGACACATGCGCTGAGATTTTGCGCGTTAAACTCGCCCAGCACCGGCGCAGAGAGTCTGAAATTTTCGTCATTGATTTTAAGGCTAAATTTAATCCCGTCTAGTGTCGAGCTAATCACCTTTGTGCCGATATCATAGGTGCTAATCGTGGCGCTGTTGTGGCAAAGCGTGCTAGAATGCACAAATGCGTGTTTTAGACGCGGTGAATTTAGCGCTTCAAGCTTGGTAGCGCGGATATTTTCTACGCTTTTGAAATACTCCAAATGTTGCGCGCCAATCTCGCCTACAACTACGATTTGTGGGCGCAAAAACTCGGTGATTTCGGCGATATCGCCGGGCAGCCTGGCACCAGCTTCTGCGATATAGACCTGAGTGTTTTTTGGCAAATCATCGTTTATGTCCTTTACAATCCCAGCTAGCGTATTTACCGAGCGCGGGGTCTTGTAGCAGACGAAGTGCGGACTAAGGATATCATAAAGGAAGTTTTTGATACTCGTCTTGCCGTAACTTGCCGTGATTTGGACGATGATTAGGTTATTCATCGTATTTAGCTTGGATAATGCGCTAGCTTTGAAGCGGTTAAAAAGCGTTTTTTCGTATCTGAAATGAAAAAACAATCCCACAAATAGCGCGATAACGGCTGGAATTTTAATATCGGTTGAAAATTTAATATCGATTAAAATCTCCACAATCCCCACAATCACAGCAAATGACGCTATGTATGCAAACGCCCTTTTTATGCGATCAGTAAAAACTAGCTTTTTGTCCAGCCCCCTGTGCCAAAGCGCCAAAACAGCGATATAACTAGCCGTTACCACGCCCAAGGCTGCGTAATAAAACGGGCAAAACATGGCCGCGATTTGAGCCAAAACTGGGATTATGAAAAAATACAAATGCCACATAGGCTTGGTGAAATGATGCATTACGCGCCCCGGGCGATACGAAAACCACTGCAAACAAGTAAGCGCATAAAATCCCAAAGCAAGGGTGAAAATAAAATTTGAAATAACTGCCGACATTTTTTCCCTCAAATTTATTTATACTTAGATTACAAAACCTGTAATTTTATTCTAAAAAAACTTGATTGTTGCTTATTTTTGCGATAAATTTTATTATTTAGAGCTTGATTTGCGTCAATGCGAAATTTACTCTAATCTGTCATTGCGAGAAAACGAAGTTTTCGAAGCAATCCAGAGAATTTTAAATTCAAAATTCAATCCAAATTTAGCATTGAACGATTTTTTAAATTTAGCGAAATTCCGAAATTTAGTTAAATCTTATTTTTTAGAATTTGTTTGTAAATTTTGGTGGGCAAAGATACCCACCCTACGAAGCTTTAAATTTATTTTTTGAAGTATTTTTTGTTTCTTTTGAAAATCGGGTTTTGTTGCCATTCGAAATTTTTTTTGATACGCAACTATGTGTTCAACAATACAAAATATTGCAAAACAGATTAATACGCCTTCGCAACAAAGAAGCATAACCAGTTCCTTTTCTGATCCCCCTATACCTAAGCTCCTCATTAGGCGCAAATTAATCCCAACAGCTAAAATAGCAAAAACAATACCTAAAACTATTCTGACTATTGAGCCTAATCCACTAATTGCTTTATATAAGATTTTAGACCCGCATTCGCTACAAGCTTTTGCACCATACTCAATGTCGCCTTTGCCACAATGTGGGCATTCCAATTTTTTCTCCATCATAAAAATCCTTTGAAATAAAATTGTTGAAATCAACGGAACATTATACCCCCCCCCTTTTTTTTAATTTATTATTAAATTAAGCTTAAATAAAATTTGATTTTTTAAAATTTTGGAATTTTGAAATAGTTTGAGAATTTTAGTTGAAGTTTTTAGTAAATTTGAGATATTGATTTAAATTTTTGTAAAAATTCTTTTTCGTTTTTGCATTTCATTGCTTCGCTCATAATGGCGATATTATCGGCTCCGCTTTCAATCGTAAAGTGGAAATTACTAGAATTTATCCCACCAAGAGCATAAATTTCGCCGTCCCAAAACTCACGCACATTGCGAATCAAATCTAGCCCCTTTGGCTCTAAATTTGCTTTGCAATCTGTCGGAAAAATATGGCTTAAACAAAGTGCGTTTGCACCCAAATTTAGGGCAAGTTTGGCTTCATTTATGCTGTGAGCTGAGATTACGATTTTTTCAAATTCGCTTAAATTTCGCGTGGAATTTTGCCTGAAATTTTGCAACACACCCAAAGGAAGCCAGATAAATTTATGCTCCAAATCAAAGGCTAAATCCAAAAAATTATGCAAAAAAAGGCGAACGCCAAAGCGTTCGCAAATTTGCAAAACTTCGCAAAAAAGCGCGCAGTATTCGCTCACGCTCAAATTTTTCTCACGCAAGATTATTTCGCTAATCCCGGCTTCGCAAAGGCGTGAAATTTTCTCTTTCAACGCCTCTTTTCCGCCGCAAAGCTCTAAATTCGAAATCGCCGTGATTTTCACTTTTTCGCTCCAAATTTCGCAAACTTACAGATAAATATACTCGCTCATCAGTGGCGCTAACCCCGCACCCCTAATCGCAGCACAAACCTCAGCCACACTTCGTCCGTCATCTATCTCAAACTGCTCGTCGCCCTTTTTTTGGCTGTGTCCGCCGATACCCACACTTACTCCTGCTGAAATTTTATTTGTGGCGATTTTAATCGCTTCATCTCTAAAACCAGCCCTTTCGCGCGTCGAAATCGTAATATTCGCACTAGGGATTAGTAGGCGATATGCTGTAATCACCTGCAAAAGCTCCTTTTCATGGACATCTCGCGGGTTGATTTTATTATTATTTATTATCGGGCGAAGTCTTGGAACCGAAAAAGCGATTTCGGCGTGTGGGTATTTTTGTTGCAACAAATACGCATGCGCGCCCGTAGCAAAGGCGTCTTTGCGAAAATCATCAAGCCCCAAAAGTGCCGCAAAGCCCACTCCACGCATACCGCCCATTATCGCCCTTTCTTGGGCGTTGAAGCGATACGGGAAAATTCGCTTATTGCCTTCTAAATGCAGTTTTGCGTATTTTTCCGTGTTGTATGTCTCTTGAAAAACGGTTACAAAATCCACGCCAGAATTATGCAAGATAGCGTATTCATCGGAATTTAAAGGATAAATTTCCACGCCTACGACCTTGAAATATTTTTTGGCGATTTCACACGCATGAGCGATATAGCTCACATCGCTATCAACCCTGCTCTCGCCTGTTAGCACCAAAAGCTCTTCAAGTCCGCTCTTTTTTATCGCTTCGTATTCGGCTATTAGCTCATCATCGCTAAGCTTGGCTCTTTTAATCTGATTTTTTTTGCTAAATCCGCAATACACGCAGTTATTATCGCAATAATTTGAAATGTAAATCGGCGTAAAAAGCGAGATATTATTGCCAAATTTCGCCCTAGTTTCACTCATACTCGCCCTTGCTAACTCTTCTAAAAATTTCGCCCCGACTACGCTTAGAAGTGCGCCAAAATCGTCTAAATTTCTATTTTTTTTCTCTATCGCCCTTAAAACATCGGCTTCATTATAAGCGTTTGGGTCGTAATTTTGCCTTAAATTTAGCACTTTTTGCATTAAGCCATCATCGATTTCTTGCATGTGTGCTAGGTATTTCATGTGATCTGGTTTTTCCATTTTAGTCCCTTAAAAAGCCTGTTAGCGGCGAACTTGCCGCGGCAGTATTTCGCACTGCGCCAAATTTGGCATTATAGGCGTCTCGCCCTGCATTTATCGCATTTGCAAAGGCTTTTGCCATTTGGACTAAATCGCTGGAAGTGGCGATTGCGGTATTTACCATGACAGCCGCACAGCCCATTTCCATGGCTTCACACGCTTGGCTTGGACGCCCTATTCCCGCATCGACGATGATCGGCAAATCCACTTCGCCGACTAAAATTTCAATCATATCTCTCATCATAAGCCCACGATTTGAGCCAATGGGCGCACCAAGCGGCATTATGGCAGCTGCTCCTGCGTTTTTGAGACTTCTAGCCACATTTAAATCAGCGTGCATATACGGAAGCACGATAAATCCGTCATTTGCTAGAATTTCGGTCGCTTTAATGGTTTCGTAATTATCGGGGAATAAAAATTTGCTATCTGTGATAATCTCGATTTTGACGAAATCTCCACAGCCTAGCTCACGGGCGAGTTTTGCGATACGCACGGCTTCATCAGCGTTTCTGGCGCCACTTGTATTTGGCAAAAGCGTAACGCTTTTTGGTATGAAATTTAAAATATTTCTGTCTTTGCTCTCGCTTACCCTGCGAAGTGCGAGTGTTACGATCTCACACCCAGCATTATGGACACAGGCTTCTATCATCTCATGGTCGAATTTACCAGAACCCATAATAAAACGAGATGAAAATTCCCTGCCACCCAAAACTAATTTATCCATTTGAAATTTCCTTTAAATTTTGTGATTTGTGAGATTATACAAAGAAAATCTGAATTAATTGTAATATTTGACAAAATTTGCTGTCATTGCGAGTGTGTCTCTCGCGCAAAGCAAAATTCCCTTTGCCTTACATTTGTCATTGCGAGGAGCATTAGCGACGAAGCAATCTACGACTTTAAAATTTACAGACGCCGAATTTGCTGTCATTGCAAGCAAGTGTAACGAGCGAAGCAATCCAGGGAAATTCGTTGCACGCTACCATTGTCATTGCGCTTCACAACCTTGGAATACTGCCTCGATACGCTCTCCATTGTCATTGCGAGGAGCGAAGCAACGAAGCAATCCAGGGATTTCCCCTTGCCATTAATTTTGTCATTGCGAGGCGACGCAGTCGCCGTGGCAATCCACGAGCCTAAACTACCTTGCGCTCTAAACCCTGTCATTGCGAGCTTTCACAGAAAGCGAAGCAATCTACGAGTAACAATCACCAAAATGTGAATTTCGTGTCATTGCGAGCGTAGCGAAGCAATCCAGTAAAATTTAGAGCAAAATTCTATTTAAATTTTAAAATTCCGCAAAAACACTGCGCCGAAATTTTATATTCGTAGATTGCTTCGTCGCTAACGCTCCTCGCAATGACAATAGCGAACAAATTTTGTATAATCTGTCATTGCGAGCACAGCGAAGCAATCCGGAGAATTTCCCTTGCCTTTCATTTGTCATTACGCTCCGCAAGCTCCAAATACTGCCCCGATACGCTAACCATTGTCATTGCGAGCTTTCGCAGAAAGCGAAGCAATCTACGAGTAACAATCGCCAAAATGCGAATCTTATGTCATTGCGAGCATAGCGAAGCAATCCAGTAAAATTTAGAAAGAATTTAAAATTAATCAAAATTTATCTGAATTTCCCTGGATTGCTTCGCTCGTTACACTCGCTCGCAATGACAAATCAAAGCAAATCGTCCGCAATGACAACATTAACTTATCGGCGCAGTATTTCGCAATGATAAATAAAAATATGAGTTAGAAGTGGTGCGCCCGAAGGAATTCGAATCCCTGACCTTTTGAACCGCAATCAAATGCTCTATCCAGCTGAGCTACGAGCGCACAATTAAAAAGAACTTTAATTATACATTTTTATAGCTTAAATTTAGCAAAAATAGCCCAAATTTATCGTGCAAATTAAAATTCCGCCACAAATTTCACTAAATTTCGCGATTTTTCTTGACTTTTGATTTATTTTTCTGTATAATGCTAGTTCTTTTGCATTGGGGTATCGCCAAGCGGTAAGGCAATTGGTTTTGGTCCAATCATGCGGAGGTTCGAATCCTCCTACCCCATCCACACTTCTTTAAATCATTTTTGTATCGCAGGGTAGAGCAGTGGTAGCTCGTCGGGCTCATAACCCGAAGGTCGGGGGTTCAAATCCCTCCTCTGCAACCAATTTTATTTTTCACACGAAGCAAACGAGCCTTTAAAATCACGAGAAATTTCGAAATTTACAACGAGTTTTGTGAAATTTGATTTAAGATTTTGGTGTTTTGAGTGATACTGCGCCGAAGCGTGATTTGGGTAGAGATTTTAAAATTTTGAAGTATTTTACAAACTTTATCTAAAATCTAGAATTATTTTTTAACGGATAATTTTATGCTTTTAAATTTTAAAAAAAGCTTTTGTGTATAATTTGCGTAGAATTTAAAAAGCCCTCGGAAGTCGTATTCCGAGGGCAAATATCTGTATATTTTTAACAGATTAGTTAGTTAGCAGAGAAGTTTACTGAATTGCCACCTACTTCATGTGAGCCAATAGTGCCAGAAGGTAGAGCATTTTTGATGCCATTCTCTAGACCAGCACAACCACTAACATTTACATCAACTTTTTTATTTGTATTATCAACAGTAAATTTAGCGCAATCTTTACCTTTTACTTTAAATTTACCATCCTGGTCAAGCGCATTTGACATTTGATCGTAATTAGTAGCATTAAACTCACCTCTTGCAGTATAGTATGCAGTAACCTCGCTTAGAGCAGTAGAGATATTTGATGCTGCTTTTGCAATCTCAGCGTCATCTCTTGTAGCTGCTAGTCTTGGGATAGCAACAGCTGCTAAGATACCTAAAATAACGATAACGAAGATCAACTCGATCATAGTGAAACCTTTTCTCATGGTTTCCTCCTTGTAAATAGATTTCATTTTACATACATATATGTAAAACTTGCGTGGATTATAGCAAAAAAAATTAAAAAATTCAATTATTTTTGTAAAAAATTTGAAAAAAATTTAAAATTTTATAAAAAAGCCCATTTTTGCGTGGTTTGCGGGTGTGGAATTTGGCGGTTTGGCGCGGATTGGTTTGTTTGCGACACTCGCGCGGGGGGCGATAGGGATTAGAGCGATTGGTAGTTTAGGCTCGTGGATTGCTTCGGCGCTAACGCTTCTCGCAATGACAGATTAGAGGCAAAGGAATTTCTCTGGATTGCTTCACTACGCTCGCAATGACAATAGCGAACAAATTTGTCTAATCTGTCATTGCGAGCTTTCGCAGAAAGCGAAGCAATCTACGAATAGCAATTACCAAAATGCAAATTTTGTGTCATTGCGAGAAATACGAAGTATTTCGAAGCAATCCAGTAAAATTTAGAAAGAAATTCCACTTAAATTTTGAAATTCTGCAAAAACACTGCGCCGAAATTTTATACTCATAGATTGCCACGGCGACTGCGTCGCCTCGCAATGACAAATCAAAGTAAATTTTCGTTTTTCTTGATTGCAATGACAAAGCGAACAAATTTTGCATAATCTGTCATTGCGAGCTTTCGCAGAAAGCGAAGCAAGCTACGAGCGACAATTACCAAAATGTTAATTTCGTGTCATTGCGAGCGTGCGAAGTAATCCAGTAAAATTTAAAGCAAAATTCTATTTAAATTTTGAAATTCTGCAAAAACACTGCGCCGAAATTTTATATTCGTAGATTACTTCGTCGCTTCGCTCCTCGCAATGACAAATAGTGTGCTTATAGCCTCATTGCGCGGTTTAGGTTGCGTAGGTCGGATTTGTTTTCTAAAAAATGGCCGTAAATGCGGTTTATCATATCTAGATTCGCGTGTCCTAGCGTGCTGGCGATGAGCGGGGCTGGGACTTTCGCGCCCAAAAGGTGCGAACAAAAGCTGTGTCTGGTGCTGTGAAGCCCGCAGAGCGGGAGATTTAGTGATTTTAACAATTTTCTAAATTTATAATGTATGGCGAAATAATCCTTGCTAAAAATCCGTCCCACACCCAAATTTAGCCCCAAAATGTGGTCTTTGAGCGGTTTTAGCAGATTTATCGTGCGTGCGCGGCCGCTTTTGGGAGTGGTGAGCTCGAAGCGGGTCAGGTTCTTGCAAATGGTGATTTTATCGGACTTAAAGTCGAAATCCTCTCTACAAAGCGCCAAAATCTCGCCACTTCTAGCACCTGTAAAAAACGCTATGTATAAAAATGTGGCTAACTCGCCTGTGGCGCGCTCTAAAAGGAGTTTGATTTGGGATTTGGAAAAGCAAAATTTGGGCTTTGGAAGCGTGGGTGGCTTGCGAATGAGCGAAAATGGGTTTTGGACGATTTGACCTGAGAATTTCGCCAAATTTAGGGCTTGGCGTGGGTATGAGAGGAGTAGATTTATGGTTTGTGGGGAGAGGTTTGCGCTTCGCATGGCGCAAATCGCGCTATATAGGGTCTGGGCGGTGTAGGAGGCGACTGGCAAGTCCGGCGCGAAGTCGAAAAATCGGCTAATGGCGCACGAGGCGGTTTTGAGCGTGGTGAGCTTGGCGTGGAGGCGTAAATTTTGCAAATAAATGGCGCAAAAATGGCTCAAAAGGCGCGGTTTGAGCGTGATTTGGTGGGGCTCGTATGGGCGTGGGGCGTGTGGTTTTTCGCGGGTTTCGTTGGTTTGTGGGGCGTGGATTATTTCGTGCGGTGCGTGGGCTGTGTGGGCTTGGTAGGCGCGGTCAGAGTGCGGTGCGTGGGTTTCGTGGGTGCTTTTGCGCACGCGTGGCGTGTGCGCCTGGTATGGTTGGGCTGTGCGTGGCGCGGTGCTTCTGTGGGTTTCATAGGCGTGTGCTTCGGGGGCGTGGAATACTGCGCCGGAATTTGCACTGGCGATTTTTTGGAAAATCGGAAATAGCGTTTGCTCGGCATATGCGAGGTTTCGCTCGGTAAAATCGAGTTTTAGTGAGCGTTTGACGATTTTGTGCGCGCTTTGGAAGCGGAGGTAGATTTTGCCATTGTGGTTGATGAGTTGCATTGTTTTCCTTTGTGAAAATTTGTGAGATTTGCGCTGTTTGCGTAGTTCGCGCAAACACCGAGGGCAAATTTTATGCGGTAGTTTAAATATTTGGTAAAATTTTGCGAAATTTGTGCAAAATTTGTCGAAATATTTTTTATTGTGAGATTTTTTAAGCGTTTATTTTGTCATTGCGAGGAGCGAAGCGACGAAGCAATCCAGGGAAATTCAGATAAATTTTGCTAATTTTTAAATTCTCTCTAAATTTTACTAGATTGCTTCGCACGCTCGCAATGACAAAACAGGCGTAAAATTTGCACTTAAAAAGAGCTTAAAATTTAAAATTCAGCCAAATTTCAGTGCAAATTTTAATAACTAAATTTTGCTTTAAAATCCCCAAATTTAGACTATTTCAAACGCAAAAAATCCTCCATAAATCAGAGCATTTTACTTTTATGTATGTAAAATGAAATCTATTTACAAGGAGGAAACCATGAGAAAAGGTTTCACTATGATCGAGTTGATCTTCGTTATCGTTATTTTAGGTATCTTAGCAGCTGTTGCTATCCCAAGACTTGCAGCTACGAGAGATGATGCTCAAATTTCTAAATCATTGAGCGAGCTTTCGACAGTTATGCAAGATATCACAAGCTATTATACATCTCAGGGTAAATTTGCATCAGCAGCAGAAAATATGACAAATGTCAAAGTAACTGGAACGCCAAGCAATACTGCGGCATTTACTCTTGCATATCCTACAAAATTAACACCTGGTGGTTGTGTAACATTTAAAGTTGATACAAATGATACACATAAATGGGTAGAAGTTGAAGGTATCGAAGCTCCAAGTAATGATAAAGTTTGTGCTGGTATAGTAAATAGCGACACATTCAAAAATATGTCTAAACCAGATGGCACTAATGTGAAAAAATATGTCATCTCTGGTTCAAATGTAGCATTCTAAAATCTAGTTCATTGCTATATTTAGGCTCGAAGGCTTCGGCTTCCGAGCCTTTTTAAATTTCAGATTAATTATTTGCAAAAACTTCGCCTAAAATAAATATTCTCGCAATTTTAAAATTTTAACCGATAAATTTGTAAAATTTTCATTTTTTATGAAACTAAAATTTGTGAAATTTTGCTAAAACACTGACCTTAAATTTTTATACTCGTAGATTGCTTCGTCACTTCGCTCCTCGCAATGACAATGGGGAACAAATTTGTCTAATCTGTCATTGCGAGCTTTCGCAGAAAGAGAAGCAATCTACGAGCGACAATTACAAAAATCTGAATTTCGTGTCATTGCGAGCGTAGCGAAGCAATCCAGTAAAATTTAGAGAGAATTTAAAAATTAGCAAAATTTATCTGAATTTCCCCTGGATTGCTTCGCTCGTTACACTCGCTCGCAATGATAGCAAATTTAGCGCAAGGAATTTTAAAGTCGTAGATCGCTTCGTCGCTTCGCTCCTCGCAATGACAATAGCGAACGCTTCAAAAATTCTTGCAATGACAATGGTTCGCGTATCGGGGCAGTATTTGTAATGCGATAAATTTGTAAATTTTAAAATTTCAAGCTACGGGCTAAATTTAAAATTTAACCCATAGCGTAAATTTGGAAATTTAAGAATTTTGCAGAATGTATAAATTCTAATTCTCTACTCGCTCACAGCTTTTTTGATTTTTTTGGCTTCATCTGCTGTATCTTTTGCTTTTTTGGCTTTTTTGGCTGTATCGGTGCTCGCGGCTTTGTCTTTTAGTTTTACAACCTCTTTTTTGACCTTTTTATCAGCCTTTTTCGCAGCTTTTTCTTTTTCTTTTTTCACGGCAGATTTTAGGTCGCTAGTGTCCGTCTTGCCAGTAAGCGTTAGGTCGTCCTTGATAGCCTCGAAGCGCTTCTCGCCGATACCTTTGATGTTTTTAATCTCGTCGATTGAGTTAAATTTGTTGTTTTTTCTGTATTCGATGATAGCCTCAGCCTTGGCTTCGCCGATGCCAGGAAGTGCCATTAACTCGTCTTTTGTGGCGGTGTTTAGGTTAATCCCAGCGAAAGCTAGGCTTGCAAAGATTGCGGTTGTTGATAGGATTTTAAAGATTTTCATTTTTTCTCCTTTAATTGATTTAGGAATAATTCTAAATTTAAGCTACTTAAAGGTTAATGAATTTAAGGGATATTTCATTAAAATTTTCAAAATTTATCAAAATTTTGCACTTTATACACAGAGATTTTTAGTTAGATATTTACATGATTCGAGAAAAAACTTGCAAAAAAAAGATTAAAAATTAAAGAGTATATAATCAAATGCTGATATTTATGGTTTTTATGAAATCAATTGTAATGAAAAAGAAGACTAAAAATATATTAGGTGGTGTCCCTGGCGAGATTCGAACTCACGGCCTCAAAATTAGGAATTTTGCGCTCTATCCAGCTGAGCTACAAGGACAAAATCGGTGAAATTAATCACCGATTATGTTCATAACATCATCTAGCTTGCGTTGTAAATCTGAATAATCGATTGGCTTAGTCATAAAGTCATACGCGCCTTTATTTAAAGCTTCTCTTTTTGCAGTTTCATCTGTGGTCAAAACTATTACAGGAATATGTGCGATATGCTCCCTAGAATGCAAGTTATCTAAAAATTCTAAGCCGTTCATTACAGGCATAACAATGTCAAGTAGGACTAAATCCACTGGCTCTGCCTCTAATACAGCCAATCCGTCCAAGCCGTTTTTGGCTTGGAGGATTGTGGTAAATTTACCATATTTTTTTATCATAACTTCTAATAGTTTCAAATTTATAAGGTCATCATCAATCATCAAAACTTTTAATTCTTTCATCAACTATCCCTTATATATATTTTTGCGCAAGTTTTTCTAGGCCAGATTTAGTGATATTGTAAGTAACAACTTCGCTAAATGCAGGGTTCTCGTCGTTGTCGTTAGAGAACAATACTAGATTTGTATTTGGCGCTTTTTGGTGTAGATTTTCTAGGGCAGCGAAATCGATACCAGCTAGTTTTTTATCTATCAATACCAATTTGTAGCTATCGTTAGTTGCCATAGTAATTAGTTGCTCAAAATTTGCAGCCATATCAACATCTTTGTATTGGTGTTTCAAAATGCTTGCGAAAATTTTGCTTTCCATGACATTTGCTTTACAAATCAAGACATCTTTTGCTTTGACAGCTTGTGCTACTGGCTCATTAACGATAGTTTTCTTAGGAACTTGTTTCATTATCGTTTTAGGCACTTTCACGGTTTTTAAAATAGTTTTTGGAACTTGGCGTTTTACAAGTTTTTTGACTATTTGTTTGACTGTGCCACCAGCAGGAGCCGCGTCAGAGCGTTTGTCGCCGATAAAGTCATTAAGCATATTGGCCAAAATGTCTTTTTTGATCGGTTTTGTACAATACTCATCTAAACCAGCTGCCATAAATTTCTCTCTATCGCCTTTTAGCGCGTTAGCTGTAACAGCTACGATTGGGATATGGCGTAGGTTGTTATCTGCTTCGTATTGTTTGATTTGTTTTGTTGCTTCGATACCGTCCATTACAGGCATTGAAATATCCATAAAAATCAAATCATACTCTTCGCCTGATTTTCTAGCTTCTAGTGCTAACAAGCCGTTTTCTACGATTGTTAAATCCATTTCGAAGCTGTTTAATGTGTGCTTCATAAGTTTTTGGTTAATTTCATTATCCTCTGCGATTAGGATTTTAGCAGCGTATTTGCGATTAACCATAGGAACATTGTCATCGTTTGGATTGTGCTCAGCAGGAACTTCAACTTCCTCTTCGACTTCAACTTCCTCTTCAACCATAATTGTCTCTTCTTGTTGAACTTCCTCGTAGATTGTAACAGGAACTTCGATGATTTCTTCGATTACTCTTTGTTTAGTAGCTGCTGCGGCAGGAGCGACTGTCTCTACCACTGGCTCGACTACTTTTTCTACGACTGGCTCAACTACTGGTTCTACAACCGCAGCAACTGGCTCGACTACTGGCTCAGGCTCTACGACCGGTTCTACCACAGGAGCGCTAACTTCTACGCTTGGAGCTTCTACTTTGATCTCAGGAGTTTGAATTGCTACTTCTGGCTCGCTGATTTGAGCTTCGATATCTGAAATTTCAATCTCTTGGCTTTCTGCTTCTACAACCGGTGCCACAACCGGCTCTTCAATTGTAATCTCAGGGATTTCTACCTCGACATTTGGTGTTTCAGGGATATCAAGAGTGATATCAGAAATATCAGTTCTAATCTCTGGGATTTCAGGCTCGATGCTTACGCTAGGTTCTACAACTGGCTCTGAGATTGCAGGCTCTGGTGTAGATACGAAGCTTGCTTCGCTAGCTGTGCCTCTGTGTCTGTTTTGTAAAATTGCACGCAATTCATCTGCTGATGAGCTAGATGGTTTTGGTTCTTCTACTTTTGGTTCTTCTATTTTTGGCTCTTCTACGGCTAGTGGAGCTTCTTCCATAATCATCTCTTCTGCAACTATCGGAGTTTCTACGATAGGGCTTTCCTCGACGATTGGCGATTCATCAAGAGTGATATCTGGGATAATTGGTGATTCATCAGCGATAGCAGATAGGCTAGGCTCCTCTACTACTGGCGCTGCCGCTGCTGCCGCTGCTGGTCTAGCTTTTAATGAACCAGATTTTTGAATTTTGTCTATTGTTTTGCCTAGTTTTGATAAGTTCACTGGCTCAGATAGAGTGAAAATTCTAGGGTTTGTAATGCTAATACTTTGTAACTCTTTTGGTTTTAGAGTTAGGATTGTAGGTAAAATCGTAGTATTGCTTACATCGCCATAGTTTTTAAATCTAGTAATCAACGCGTCAAAAGAGTTATTGTTTTGTGCAGAGCGAAGTTGCGCGCTTGAATTAAAGACTGAAATTTTTGCACCTAGATTATTTACATATCTCTTAACGACATCGCTATACATTACATCGTTAGGATCTGCTAGAAGTGCGAAATTTAAGCCACTGATGTGAGCAAACATCTCTTCTGCGTCTGATTTTTGAGTCTCTTTAAGTGGTAGAGTAAAGAAGAATTTCGTTCCTTTACCAACTGTTGATTTAACTTGCAACTTACCACCCATCATCGCAACATATTTAGATGAAATGGTTAGACCAAGACCGGTTCCGCCGTATTTTCTAGTGATTGTAGAATCAGCTTGTGAGAAGGCGTTAAATACATTTGCTAGTTTATCCTCAGAGATACCGATACCTGTATCTTCGACGCTAAATGTTACGATAGCTTCGCCAGGGTTTTTCTCTTCTTCTCTGACGATATTAACAGCAATGCTACCTTGCTCTGGTGTAAATTTAACGGCATTTGACATAAGGTTGATAAGAACTTCTTTAATCTTAGTAATATCGCCGTATAGGTGATGAACCAGCGTAGGGTCAATGTAAAGCAAGATATCGATGTTTTTCTCAGCAGCTTTCGCAGCGTAGATCTCAACAGCACTTTCGAAATCTTGAATTGGGTTGAATAAAATATCCTCAATCTCAACTTTATTGCTTTCGATTTTAGAAACATCAAGAATGTTATTAATAATGGTTAGAAGGTTTTCAGATGATTTTTCGATTGTATCGACATAATCGCGTTTTTCTTCGTCCAAATCTGTGTTTTTGAGCAACTCTGTAAATCCAATAATACCATTAAGCGGAGTTCTAATCTCGTGTGACATATTCGCAAGGAAGATAGATTTCGCTTTGTTAGCATCCTCGGCTTCTGCTTTTTGCAAGGCAATGAAGTCGATCGCGTCCTCGATAAGCGAGTAGGCTTTGTCGATACCGTCAGCTGTGTTGATATCGAATTGCTCGTTGTTGTTAGAAAGCTCACCAACTCTACCAAGAACCCTTCCAAGGTCGTTGATGTTTCTGTTAATGCGTCTAACGACGGCGATTGAGAAACCAACTAGGATAAGTGATAGCAAGAACGCAGCAGCAGCGAAAATCAATGTTTGAAGTTGTTGCGCTGAGTGAGTATCAACACGCTCATGTAGTGCGTTAGAAGTCATTTTAACAGCTTCGTCTAGCATTGCATATTTTTTAGATTGGATACTAAACCACTCGTTAAATGGAATATCATACTCGCCAGTTGCTAATTGAGTTTCAATCGTTCTCATTGCATTTTGTGCATTTTCGGCGATTTGCTCATTTTCAGGTTTAGCGAAATACTCTTCTAGCTCGCCTTTGATAGCGATATCTTCACCAGTAGCAGCATAGTGAGTAGCGATGACTAGGTCAGGCATTTCTGATGTCCATGCGTGCTCTTTCCAGTGATCAATCTCTTCCCTAGGAAGTGGGCTACCTGAGATGATGTATTCGATACTAACATCGCGAACCGCAGCTGTTCCAGAGATCGTGTCATACATGTTTGCAAGAGTAAGCGATAGAGTACCAACATCGGCTGAATACAAGTTTTCGTTGATAGTATCACGGAAGGCAGTCATTTGCTCGTCAAATTTATCATAATACTCATCGAATAACTCAACGAATACTTTGTCACGATTGTCAATGCTTTTTCTAACCTCAGGAAGTCTGCCAATCAAATTTGTAATTTGATCAATCGCAGCAGATTGTGCCTCTGAGTGCTCGATGAAAAGTTGGTGAAGAGCATTGTCTTGTTCGTGTGTTTGAGCGTGATAGTCAAGGAAATCTTGCCATGCTTTATCAGTTTTGGCGCGTTGTGTTTTAAGAACAGAGCCAAGACCGACATTGTTACCGCTACCTAGATACGCCGCTGTGATACCACGCTCTTTGGCAAACTCCTCGTAGAAGTCATACAAAGCAGCTGAGATATCGACTTTATGCTTGAGGTTTTCGTTGATTTTATACAACCTCGCAGCATCATACAAATACCAAGACGCAACGACAAAAATGATTAAAAGTGGAACCCACGCAACCATTTTAAGAGCGCTAGAAGTATTTAGTCTCATAAAACATCCTTCGTATTTTGCAAAATGCAAAAAAGTGAAATTTCAACCTCAAAATAAGCTTTACAAAGAAAAATGAAAACTGTATTTCAAAGATTTAATCTCGGATTTTACTCTAAAAATCTTTAAAGGTAGCTTTGTTTGCCTATTTTATGGGCGGAATTTGAACAATTTTTCAGCAAAATTTTGTCCGATTAAGCTTTTTATTTCATCAAAATTTGCCAAATATATATTTTCGAAACTTCCGTAAAAATCTAAAAGTTTTTTGATTTTGCCTTGCGTAAGCCCTAAATTTAGGAGTTTTGAGCTATTTAAGTCATTTTTGCGTTTTGTTTTTTGATGAAATGAGATCGCAAATCTGTGTGCCTCGTCCCTTAATTTTTGGAAAAATTGTAATTTTTTATCGTTTGGTTGGAGTGCAAAAATTCCACTATTTGCGCAAATTTTATCCTTTGCCGATCCCTTGGCGCGGTGAGCTTTGGCGCCCAATTTTTCCTTTGAAATCGCGATTACATCGACATTTGCTCCCACGCTCGAAATAATGTCGCAAGCTAAATTTAACAAAACTTCGCCGCCGTCAATCACCCACAAATCAGGCGCGCCAAGCTCGTCAAATTTAAGCGCACGCGAGGTGAGATATTCCTTCATTTGGTCGTAGTCGTTGTTTGAGCTTAGGTGTTTGTGGCGGTAATTTTCTTTGAAAAACTCGCCCTCTTTATAGCAGACCATTGCCCCTACTGGCGCACTTCCAAACATGTGTGAGTTATCAAAAATTTCGATATTTACAGGCAAATTTTGCAAGCTAAAATAATCTTTCAATTCCGCTAAAAATCCATAATCATGCGTTTTGAGATATTTTTTTATGTTTATTTGGCAGTTTTGGTAGGCGATTTCGCAAATTTTGCGTTTTTCGCCGATTTTTGGGACGATAATGCTAAAATTTCTGCCATGCCTGCTGGCTAAAATTTCGCTCACAAGCGCCTTGTCGTCAAATTCAGCGTAGCAATAAATTTTTGCACACGCCACGGGCGAACCCCCTGGAAATGCGCTTAAAATGAGCTGTTTGTAGCCGTTTTTTGCGTCGTCATCGTTTGCGTTTTTTAGGTGAGAAATGTGATAGTTCGAGGCCGAAATTTTGCCCTCTCTCACGCTAAAATGCACAGCACAAATCAAATTTGCCTCCCCAGCAATCGCAAATACTTCAAAATCATCTAACCTTGCTAAATCCACCTCGACTTTGATATTCATTTGCTTTAAAATTTCGATTTTATCGCGCATGCTAGCGGCTTCTTCGAAATTTTCATTTTCGGCAAATTTAAGCATTAGCGAGCTTAGATACGGCACCATTTTTTGCGGATTTTTGAGCGAATTTAACGCCTCTTCGACTATTTTTTTATATTCGCCACTTGAAATTTTGCCCTCGCACGGGGCTTTACAGCGGCTAATTTGAGCAAATAGGCAGGCTTTTTTGTCTTTGATACAGTTTTTTTTCTGCACGAGCGGAAATTTCATATAAAGCGTCTCTAAAATTTCCTTTGCGCCGTGAAAATACGGACCAAAATAGCGAATATTCGCCCCCTTTATCACCTTGCGCGTGATTTCAAAGCGTGGAAATTTGTCGTTTAAATTTATATAGATATAAGGGTATGTTTTATCGTCGCGCAAAAGGATATTATACTTAGGTTTAAGCTGTTTGATAAAGGAATTTTCCAAAATCAGCGCGTCGCTCTCGCTTGGGGTGATGATGTATTCTAAATGCACAGCTTCGCTTATCATTTTGGCGATTCGAGCGCCAAGGCGCGGGCTTGGAGCGAGAGTGGGAGTGAAGCTAAAATAGCTTTTGACGCGGTTTTTTAGCACCTTTGCCTTGCCCACATAGAGCAATTTCCCATCTGCGCCGAAATACTGATAAATGCCGGGATTAGCGGGTAGGGATTTGATTTCGTCGATTAGCAATGATAATCTCTCTTATTTCTTCAAAAATTTTATGAATTTTTTCATCTTTGATATTGTTTGTGAATTTGCCTTGTGATTTTTCTATCACGCGCACATCGCTACTACTTGCCTTTTTTTGGGCGAGTTCTTGCTTGCGCTTTTTGCTCATTGTTTTGGTAGCGACGAAAATTTTCACATCCATATCAGGGTGAAATTCGCCAAATTTATGCACGCTGGCAAAGATTTTTAATATATCTTTTATCAGTTTTATACTACTATCTCGTTTTAGCTCTTGAAGTCCTGCTGGGTGCTTCACAGCTATCATCAAAATGTCATTTTTGGTGTAGATAAAGGCTATGATTTTTTGCCAGTTTTTGGGCAAAATTTTAATAAAACTCTCTCTGGCACGAAATTTGGCGTATAAAGGACTATTTTTCACATGTGCAATGATTTGTTTAATACTTTTAGTTTCCATAAGTTGATTTTAGCATTTTTTATTTTAGGTTTGCTTAGTGGGTGCGGATACAAAGCCGATCCGTTTTATAGCACAGGCTCAAATTCGAGCAAGGTAACCAAATAATGGCTAAATTTAGTTATAATCAATGAAATTTTAATGAAGGGAAAATATGCAAACAGCTGACATTTTAGTTTTGGATTTTGGTTCGCAATACACGCAACTTATCGCGCGTAGGCTTCGCGAACAAGGTGTTTATACAGAGCTCATACCATTTGACGCCTCAATCGAACAGATTATGGCGAAAAACCCAAAAGGTCTGATTTTAAGCGGTGGGCCAGCGAGCGTGTATGCGAAGGACGCTTATTTTTGTGATGAGAAAATTTTTGATTTGGGCTTGCCGATACTTGGGATTTGCTATGGTATGCAGCTAATCGCGCAACATTTCGGCGCCTCTGTCGTGCCAGCAGCGAAAAAAGAATTTGGCAAAGCAAGTCTAAAACTACTTCGTTCAAATAAGCTTTTTAACGGCGTAAATGATAATTCGACCGTGTGGATGAGCCACTCGGACAAGGTCGCTAGCCTGCCAGAGGATTTCGAGGTTTTGGCGTGTTCTGACGAGAGCGAGTGGTGCGTGTTTGGCAATGACGCGAAGAAAATTTACGCATTGCAATTCCACCCAGAGGTGCAACACAGCGAGTTTGGAGATCAAATTTTAAAGAATTTTGCAAAAGAGATTTGCGGGTTAAGTAGCACTTGGAATATGGGAAGCTTCGCAAAAGAGCAAATCGCAAAAATAAAAGCAAAAGTGGGCAATGACAAAGTCCTTTGTGCCGTAAGTGGCGGCGTAGATAGCTCTGTGGTGGCAGCTCTCCTTGCCCACGCAGTGCCAGAGAATCTAATCGTAGTTTTTGTAGATAACGGACTACTTCGCACAAACGAAGCAAGGCAAGTCGAAGAGATGTTTAAGCTCAAACTTGGCGTAAATTTAATCAGCGTCGATGCGAGCGAGCTTTTCCTAAGCCGTTTAAAAGGCGTAACTGAACCAGAGAAAAAACGCAAAATCATCGGCGAGACTTTTATCGAAGTTTTTGATAAGGAAGCCAAAAAATTTGAAAATGTAAAATATCTAGCACAAGGCACACTTTATACCGATGTGATCGAAAGCTCTCCAAGCGGGGCAAGTAAAACGATAAAAAGCCATCACAATGTAGGGGGACTTCCTGAGTGGATGAAATTTGAACTAATCGAGCCGTTGCGTGAGATTTTCAAAGACGAAGTGCGCCAACTGGGCTTAGAACTAGGTCTTAGTCGTGATGTCGTTTTCCGCCATCCTTTCCCGGGACCTGGTCTAGCTATTCGCATTATGGGCGAAGTAAATCCGGCTAGTTTGGAGCTTTTACGCAAGGCTGATGTGATTTTGCGTGAAGAGCTAAAATCGAGCGGTTGGTATGATAAAACTTGGCAGGCATTTTGTGTGTTACTAAATGTCCGAAGTGTCGGCGTCATGGGCGATAACCGCACTTATGAAAATGCCGTTTGTTTGCGTGTGGTCGATGCGAGCGACGGCATGACGGCTAGTTTTTCGCGTCTTCCTTATGATCTACTTGAAAACTGCTCTCGTCGCATTATAAACGAAGTAGAAGGCATAAATAGAGTAGTTTATGATATTTCGTCCAAACCACCTGCGACTATCGAGTGGGAATAATTTTTAATTTGACGGGCGTTTTGCCCGTCTTTTTTATTTTTTTCGCAAATTTTGGCTTATTGTTTTAGATGATTGTGGGTTTGTAAGTTAGTTTTTACTTCGCAAAAGTGAATTAGAAATTTAAAAAATTCACACATTAATCCCTAAATTTCGCAAAGTTTTTATCACTCTTTCGCAGTTGGCGTTTTTGAAAGTGTTGCAAATGTTGCAAATTTCTCGCCTTTTTTCTTTAAAACTGTCGGTGGTAGCCATATCGATTAAGGCATTTTTAAATTCATCAATTGTCTTTGGCTTAAAGCCCGGCGTAACAAAATCATAATCCACTGCAAAGCCTACATTTCGCTCGTATTCGTCGTAGTCATACGGCAAAAACATCATCGCTCTATCCAAAAGCAAAAAATCATACCCAATACTCGAATAATCCGTAATAAGCCCATCGAAAAAGCTCATATAATCCATAATCTCACTATAAACTGAACCTGAAAAAAGCTTAATATTTGAGCCTAAAATCTTGCTGTCAAGATTTTTTTCAAAAACAGGGTGTAGGCGAATAAAAATCGTAATATTGTTTTGCTTTGAAAATTCATTTAAGTCCTTAAAATCCACATTTTCAAACGGAAAAATTCGCACATCGCTATCTTTTCGCCAAGTCGGAGCGTAAAGAATTTTAAAACTTTTATCTTGCAAAATTTCCAGTCTTGGCGTGTTGGCTTCAAATAAAGCATCGTTTCTAGGAAAGCCTGTGATTAAAATATTTTTTGGTGAAATTCCTATGTAACCAGCCGTGCTAGGCACAAAAAACTCACTAGTTGCGATAGAATAAGAGATATTTGTGCGAATGAAAAATTTATAATAA
Organism: Campylobacter sp. VBCF_04 NA7; assembly: GCF_027737405.1. Taxonomy (NCBI): domain Bacteria; kingdom Pseudomonadati; phylum Campylobacterota; class Epsilonproteobacteria; order Campylobacterales; family Campylobacteraceae; genus Campylobacter; species Campylobacter sp. VBCF_04 NA7. The sequence continues at coordinate 22,309 of NZ_JAOVTT010000004.1, read as the reverse complement.
ATCTTTTTTACAAACGAAATATCTTTTTCTAAAAGCCCGACATTTTTCAAAAGTGAGCCGTGAGTTAAGTGGACAACTTTTCTAAAATATTTGAAAAAAGCTCCGCCAACAGGCATTTCAAAAGCACTTACAAACCAAATTTTTGAGCGAAGTGCGAAAATTTTTCCCATAAAAGAATTTGTTTCTATGAAATGATTTCCGTAAATTTTGGTTAGCTCGGCTCTAAATTCATCATCGTTTATGACAAACCAAACATCGTAATTTTCCTTTAACATATATAAAAACAGATATTTTGAGTTGTAGTCAAATTTGGTATTAAAGTGAGAATTTATGATAATTCTACCTTTTTTTGACGGCAAAAAAAACGAAAGCAAAACCGCTGGAATTCCAAGAAGTATATTTAAAAATCTAAGCTTATTGTGCTTGTTTTGGTTAGTTGCCATTAATTTTCCCTTAAATTTCAAAACTTGATTTTTCAGGCAAAATACTATCAAAAGCACTGATTATCTGCGACATTGCTTCATCAAAATTTTCAATTTCGCCGTCATTTATACAAATTTCTTTGTATTTTTGATTTTTGATTGCATTGCAAATATTGTTTATGCTATGCCCATTTTTACCTAACACAAAAAGTCTTTTTTCTTTGTTTCCTTGCGGATAAAATTTTCCACTATAAATTTGCCAATAACGCATAAGCCATTGATTAACATTATCATAAGTTCTAAATTTAGATTGCATTGTAGTTTCTAAAATGCAATCGCATTTTTGCCAAACTTTTTCAAAAGTTGATTTTAAAAATGGTTGAGACAAATGATAATTTGAAATCATATAAAATCTATTCAATTTATAATATGGCAAAGTAAGAATATTTTTTAAATTTTCTATACCATAGCGATAATTAAACCATTTAAAAAAATCTTTTTTAATTGATTTATAAAGATTAAAATTTTTGTTTATTTCTAACATATTATTCAATATAAAATGTGAAAAAAAACCATTTCCTGGGATACTTAAAGTGGCACAATCGCATGGCAAACCATCTTTAAAGAAAAATTCTTTTTTTACAAAATCAGTTAAAAATAAATCATCGTTAAAATATACAAAATGTTCGGATAAATCTTTTATATTGTGCATATAAAGTTCGATAGGATGAGAGCTAAAAACAGGCAAATACTCACCTGGAATATAATCACAATGCCGAACAAAATTTAGTTTTGGTGCGTCTAAATTTAACCACTGTGGTTTTTGTCCATTTGTGATAAAATGCACCTTTCTAACCCACGGAGCAAATTTTTCAACGCCACGAAACCAATATTTTAATAATCCCATATCTCTGTATCTGATATTTCTTATATCTATTTGTCTGTTTTTTGGGCAATGTTTGTTAAATTCTTTTATCCACTCGGGATCACTTCCATCTACCCATGGAATTACAAAATCTATTTGCATTTATAATCCTTTAACTTTTTATATAAAGTATATACAAATTTGAATATTTTAGGTGACATATGAAAAAAACTCATAGCAAGTCCAAATTTAAAATTGGATTTTATTGCAAACATTATATCTAGCTTCTCTTGTAAAAATTTATGATATTCATTTATCTTTGAATAATATTTTTCATCATCGTATTTTAATATTTTTATAATTGTCTGCATTTTAATATGGCAAAGTAAATAATTTGCTTCTTTTTGTAAATCAGAATATGCTTTAACAATATTATCTGTAAATTTTTGCGTATTTTCAAATATTACAAAAAACTTTTCATCTATTTTTTTTCTAACTGTTGAATTTAAATTTACTCTGTAAAAATATATATATTTATTTGAAATGGCTATATTTTTTTCATTTTTAAAAATATCAAACCAAACAGCTATATCTTCGTGAATTTTGCCACTTGGAAAACGCAAATTTTTGAAAATCGATTTGTGATATAAAATTCGCCAAATAGCAGTCAAATAAAATTTCTCTTTTTTACAACTTCCTTTAAAAATATCTTTTGGGGTAATAATTCTTTCTACACACTCAAAATTTTTTAAATTTGCAATTTCACTTTGAGATTTAAATTTAGTATAACTTGCCATAGAAATTTTTGTATTATATTTTTTTATCAAATTATAAAGCGTTTCTATATAAGTTTCATCTATCATGTCATCACTATCTACAAAAGATAAATACTCACCTTGCATAATGTCAAGCCCAGCATTTCTAGCAACTGCTTGACCTGCGTTTTTTTGATGAAGCACTTTTATACGGGCTTCTTGCTTTGCAAATTCATCGCAAATTTCGCCACTGCCATCTGTGCTTCCGTCATCAACTAGAATTATTTCTAAATTTGTATAAGTTTGGCTTACGATTGAATTTAGACACTCTTTTAGATATTTTTTTACATTATAGACAGGAACTATAATTGAAATTAATTGGTTTTTATCTAATCTATTGTTCATCTCTCCAACTCACCACATCTTCATGATTTCCAAAAATTTGGAAAATCATATTGTTTTTTGAAATTATTGAAAAATTAAAAGAAAATTGTTGCGCTGCACTGTATTCTTGATAATATTTATATGTGTTATTTATAGCAATCAAATTTAGGGCAAAAACCATAAAAAATGCAACAACTTTTTTTTGTAATATTTTTTTATAAAAATGTATATATAACAACACTAAAAAAATATAATTGAATAGTATGAAATAGGTACTAACTCTACCTAACATGTTCATATGGAATTGAACACTTTTAATAAGTAAATATACTAATAATCCATTAAAAAATAAAATTTCTTTTTTATCATTTTTATTATATATTTTGTGAAATAATAAAAATATGAAAAAATATATAACAAAAATAATCTTACTAACAATGCTTGTAAATTCTGCAAAATTATTAGAATTTATGTAATTTAAATATTTGGTAAAATTACCAATTGAGAGAATTTTTTCTATTGCCGATACAACAATATTTGTCGGAATAAAAGGTATAACGCAAATTGCAACTATAATAGCTGAAAATAATATTTTGTTGTATTTTATATTTAAAATAAAATACATTGGCAAAATAATTATTGCACTTTTGTGAATTAAAAAAGTTAAAATACAGCAAATTAAATATTTAAATATATTTTTATTTATAATGAATTTTGTTGAATACAAAAAGATAGATATTGCCAAAAAAGCTCTCATTTGGTCTGCTAATTTAATAAATAATAACAAAAATATAGTCAAAGTTAAATATGTAAATTCTATTTTATTGCTAAAATAATAATTACAAAATTTATATAAAAAAATCATAGTTAGTATTGCGTATATAGCAAATATAAATTGCTGGTTAAAGTCATAATATTCAGTAAAATTTACAAGAAACATATGAAAAAAATCATAATCTGTCCTATAACCACTTGCGATTTCATCATATATTTCTGAGTAATTTAAATAATCCGTTCCAATTTTATACCTAAATGTAAGCATAAAACCAATCATAATCCATGGAATAAATTTATATTTTCTAAAAAATAAAACTATACAAGACATAATAATATAAAATGAAACCCAATAAATCATGATTTAGCCACCGATTGTAATATAACCCAAAACCCGAACAAACACGCTACCAAATATCCTAAGCCATACCCTATAATGGTGCCGTAGGCTAGAAATTTCGGTATAAAAACTATATAGCCTAAACTAGAAAAAAGCAAAACCAAAGCCCATTTATAGATGAGAATTTTGCCAAGTTGCATTTTTATAATATAGATATTAAGTGCATTATCCAAAAATACAAAAGGCAAAACAAATATTAAAAATTTAAACACTGGAATCGTTCCGTTAAATTTCGCTCCAAAGATTAAATTTATAACTAGTGGAGCTAAAAAATATAAAATAACTGCCGTTAAAATCGCCATTGCAAACATACCAAATGCAAGTTTTAAGACATTTGATTTTATGATTTTTATATCATCAAATTTATATACAAAAATCGGTGCAAATGAAATCGCTACAATCGGTGCAATAGCACTTGCAATACCTAAAAGCGACATAGCCGAAGTATAAAGCCCAAGAGAAAATTCATCGCCTAAATGCTTTAAAAACATAAAATCAACTCGCCTACAAACTATCATCAAAATAATTCCAGCAAAAAACGGCAAACCTAACTTTAAAAATTTGTAAATTTGAGCCTTATCGTATGTAAAAAACCACTCTTTTGTTAAAATTCTATAAACTGCTAAAAGACCAAAAGCTATCAAAAATAGCTCAAACGCCGTTACAAAGCCGTAAGCATAGATATTTGTAACACCCAAATAATAAAGAGCTAAAAACATTAAAAGTTTGATTATATGTGTTGCCATAACCAAAACAGAGCGATATTTTATCATAGTTTGCGACTGTAAATATGCCGTGATAATCGCGGAGCTTTCATTTACTAAAATAGACGAAGCCATAACAACGCTTAAATAAAAAATCTTTATGTCATCTGTAAAAAATACAAACAAAAGCAACGCTAAATACGCAATCACCGACGAAACAAACCTTATAACAAAGCCGTTTCCCATTATGATTTTGCGCTCTGTGGCATCAGCATTTGTTAGGCGTGGAACGACGATTTCAGCTGGATTTATATATGAAAGAGCAGAAAAAATAACAACAAGTCCTAAAATATACTGAAAATTCCCATACTCTTCTACGCTTAACACACGAGCTAAAATCATAGTAACGGCTAAGCCCATTACTATCCTAACTCCGTGTTCGCATAAAAGCCAAGCTATATTTTTTACTATTTTAGGGTTTATCGCCATTTTGTTACTTTTTAAAATTTTTTAGGCTTTTAGATTTTTTCTCGCTAAGATTTCGCTTTTTAGCAAAACCCAAAATACACCCAAAATGCCACCTAAAAATGTCGCAATCGCTACGATTAAAAGTTTTTTGGGTTTCGCAGGTGATTCGCTAGTTACGATAATGTCATCTTTGATAACGACATTACTCAAATTTTGTTTTTCTAAACTCGCCTTTAAAATCTCTTTTTGGTTTTCTAGTTTTGTTATTTCATCTTTTTTCTCATCAATTGAGTTTTGAATTTTAACTATATCATCATTTTTTTCACCGATTCTAACTTGTAGTTTAAAAATATCATCTTGTTTTTCGCCGATTGTAGTTTCTATTTTTAAAATATCATCTTGTTTTTCGCCGATTGTAGTTTCTATTTTTAAAATATCATCGTTTTTAAGTTCGATTTGATTTTGTAAATCATTTTGCGACATGATCAAGCTCTCTTTATCTTTTAACAAAGCTGGAATTTTTACAAATTCGCTATCGTGCAGATCGTGCTCGAATTTTTGTTTTGTCGTCGTGGTCGCACTTATATAGCGATTTCGCAAATCATTTAGTCGCTCTTTTAAAACTATTGCGTTATTTTGATTTAAATTTGGATTTTTTAGCTCTTTTTCTAGGCTTTTCATTTCGCTTTCTAAATTCGGAATTATTTTATTTATAAGCTCATCATAGGCTTTTTTGTCGTTTGGTAAGACCGTATTTTGTAAATTTGCAATTTCTTTGTCTTTATTTGGCATAAAAACATTGTTGATTTGCGTAATCCTATCTTCAAGTCTTTTTATTTGTATATTTTTGATTTGATTTATTTTAAGATTTAAATTTGCTATATCATTTTCTACGCGTTTGATTTTAATAGCCGTATTATTTATATCATTTTCTACGCGTTTTATTTGAATAGCTGTATTATTTATATCATTTTCTACGCGTTTTATTTGAATATTGTTGTTTTCAATATTATTTTTCAAAATTTTAACTTTTACATCTGCATTATAAAGAGCGTTTTTAATGCGACTTTCTTGTAAAGATATATTTGATTTATAAATTTCTTGCTCTTCTTTAACGATTTGATTTATCAAAGCGACGGCTTCGTCGTTGCTTTTGCCCATAACTTCGATGTCGAAAAAGTCGTTTAGGTTGTTTTTAGTTCCCGTTACTTTCGCCGGAGCGACTTTTTTAACCACTGCACTTTGTGGTTCGCTTGATTTTGTGTCGATATATTTGCTTTGGATTTTATTTATTATCATATCCGCATTAGCGAAAAGCTCTTTTTTATTTTCGCTTATATTTTTGTAGTAAGGCACCGAAATCCTAGCATTTGCCTGATACCACGGCGTGGCGATTATAGTATATAAAACACCCAAAGCAAAAAACGCTAGTGTAATCATAGCAATGCTAAATTTATCTTTCCAAATTTTACCTAATAACTCGAAAATATCGATTTCATCGTTTTGTGAATTGACTGAATTCATTAAATTTTCGCTCATTTTGCTTCCTTGTTATTGATTTTAGTTAGTGCTTCTCTGAGTTTGGTACTACTTGTGCCCTGCGTGTAAGGAAAATAAACTATTTTTACGCCTTTATCTTCAAAATATTTTTCATAACGCTTAAATCGTTCAGTTCCTTCATAATCACTTCCTACAAACAATCTATGATATTTATGTAAATTCCACACTTCGTTATCTTCTGGTAACGATGGGATTACCTTATCTACATATTTGCAAGCTCCGACTATTTGCATACGCTCTTCAAAAGGGATAAAGGTTTCTTTTCCTTTATGTGCTGCACTTGGATGAATTCCTACAATTAAATAATCGCAATGCTCTTTTGCTCTTTTTAATAAATTTAAATGTCCTATATGAAACAAATCAAAAGTTCCGGATAAATATCCGACAATCGTTTCCTTTTTCTCATCACATAATCTATTAGAATTTATTTTATAATCATAGCTTTCCAAACCAAATTTTTTTGGATTTTCATTGTATCTATTTAAAACGCTTTTATAAATTTCATCGTATTTTGGGATAAAAAGTTCATTTTTAGAAAAAAGATTATCTAAAATTTCGTTTGATAAATCCTTTAACATTTCTAGCGAAGTTTTTTCTCCATTAAAACTAGTTCCTTTGATAGAGCCAGGGCTTACATTTAAAATTTTATTACAACTTCCATTTTTTTCTAATTCTACATTTACGCTTTCTATAAAACGATTAAGGGCAGATTTTGAAGCACCATAAACAGAAAACAACGGAGATGAAATTACTCCTGCGATTGAACCCATAATGCCCGTGTAAAAAACATTTTTACTTGACATTTTATCATAGAAATAACGAATGATTTTTATAACAGAAGTCGCATTTACACTCATAAGTTTATCTATTTCGGTAATTGATAAATTTGAAAAATGTGCAACTCTACCAAACCCACTACAAATCATCAATACATCGATTTCATCATCGTCTTTTAAATTTTCAAATTCGTTAATATCTAAATTTGCTAAATCCAAATTTTTAAAGCTAAAATTTTCACTTCTTAGTAAATTTTTATCAGGCATATTTATACCGAACACATATACAAAATAGCCTCTTTGCATAAGATTATCAAGGAGCGATAAACCGATACCACTGCTACCACCTATAAGAATTGCTTTTTTCATGTTTTTTCTCTCCTGCTGTTTTGTAAAATTTTACCTTATAAACCAAAATTCACGCCCTAAAATGGGTTTTAAATTTCGTTTTTTCTTTTCGAAAATTTAATCATTTCAAAATCTTAAAAATTTTAATTTTATCGAAATTAAACTAAATTTTGAATAATTTCACAAAATTTAGCTTTTATGAAAGCTTATGAGAGTATTCCTTCGCTACGGATTTAGAGGGGTTTAGTCCGCGTTGATTTTTATCTCATCATACGAAATCTCGGTAAAAATCCGCGAGGCTTTTTTGTAAATTTCATCGTCATCTTCGAAAGGCAAACTATCCGCCATTAGTAAATTTCTCCCTAAATTCATCTCGCTTAGTATTCCCATATACCCAAGCAGAGTGGTAAAAGTATCAAACGAAATGCCTTTTTTATCTATCGTTATGGTGCCGTTTATGTCATCGTCTAAAATCACAAAAAGGTTTTTTGAATTCTGTAATTTTTTGCCGTGTTTATCGCGAGAATAAAAAAGCGGGTGATCGTTTTGCAAAACTATAATAGTGTCTTTGCTAAATTCCGAAGCGCGAATTTTATCTATAAATTTGCCGACTAAAAAATCGGTGCAATGCGCTGCTTTTTGCATTTGGCTATCGCTGGCAAAGGGCAAATTTTCGCAACTTTTGGATAAAAATCCATTTGGTGCGTGAGTTCCTATCGTCAAAAGTGTTTGCAAGAAATTCTTTTTTTCTTTCGAAAGGCGCACGAAATCCTCCCACGCGATTTCTAGCATATCATCATCATTTACGCCCCACTCGTTTAGGCTTTTTTCGCCAGATTTTAGAATTTCGCTTTTGCCTTTCACTTCGTCATAATTTCGTTGTTTTAAAAAAATTCTTGTATCTTGATAGTCAAGCTCCGCGCCTTTCATAAAATACAGATAATATCCTTGTTCTTTTAAAATCTCACTAGCACATTTAATATTTTTTGAAAAATTTTCATCTTTGTCTTTTCCAAATACAAACATATAATTTAGCGCGCAATGCGAACTAAAAAGCCCTTTTAGCGTGAATTCAGTATCGACAACCTGCGTAGTGTTTGTAAAATCTATTTTGTTAGTTAGGGTGGATAAATTCGGCGTCAAATTTGGATAAATTTTAGAATTTAAATAATCCCTATCAAAACTCTCCAAATAAATATAGACTATATTTTTATTTTTGGCCACTTGTTTGGGCTTAGGAACAGCGACAAAAGGATAAACTGCTTTTTTAAATTTAGCCACAGGGGGATTGTAAATCTCATAAAGCTCTTTTGCGTTTATATAAAGCGGATTTGTCAAAAAAGCTGTTATGAAAAATATCGCAAAAATCGGTATAAATTTGATATTTTTGCTAAGTTTTGGCGAAATTTTTTGGTAAAAAATCACGCAAAAAAGCAAAATCGCCAAAACCACGCAACCAAGAAGCGCGAGCTCTTTTGCAAAGGTCGAAAACGGCGCGCCTTGTAAAGATGTTTTTATAAATGTAACGACATAAAATCCAAAATGTTTGCCAAGATAAATCAGCAAAATCGTATCAAAAACAAAGGCCAAAATATACACAAAAGCTCCCACACAAGCAACGCCCAAAAGCCATTTTTTGTGTAAAAATTTAGCCAGAAAAAGTGAAATTATAAAGCAAAACACTGAAATGTATGTCATTTTAACCTTTTTATGTAAATTCACGCAAAATATTTAAAACGCCGAATTTTAGCAAATCCTTATTTAAAATTCACAAAATTTTATCTTTTTGCGCTACAATCTGAATTTTACAAAATTTCAAAAGGATACAATCATGATCAAGACTTGCTTATTTCCTGCTGCGGGGTATGGCACGCGCTTTTTGCCAGCCACAAAATCGCTACCTAAAGAAATGCTCCCAATCCTTACAAAACCGCTAATTCACTATGGCGTAGATGAGGCATTAGAGGCAGGCATGGATAATATGGCATTTGTCACAGGGCGTGGAAAGCGCGCTTTGGAGGATTATTTCGATAGAAGCTACGAGCTAGAAGACCAAATCAAGGGCACTAGCAAAGAGTATTTGCTAGATGATATTAGAAATTTAATGTCATCTTGTCAGTTTTCATTTACCCGCCAAGAGGATATGAGAGGGCTAGGACATGCGATTTTTACAGGCAAAACTCTCGTTAGAGATGAGCCATTTGGCGTAGTTTTGGCTGATGATTTGTGTATAAACACAGGTGGCGAGGGCGTGCTAGCACAAATGGTTAAAGTTTATGAGAAATATCGTTGCTCAATCGTAGCCGTAATGGAAGTAGAAAAAGAAGATGTCAGCAAATACGGCGTAATCGCAGGCAAAAGTATCAGCGATGATTTGATTATGGTTAGCGATATGGTCGAAAAACCAGCCCCGAAGGACGCCCCATCAAACCTAGCGATCATTGGCAGATACATACTCACGCCTGATATTTTCGATATCATCGAGCGCACGCCAGCTGGCAAAAACGGCGAAATCCAAATCACCGACGCACTCTTAGAGCAGGCCAAAAACGGCGTCGTAATGGCGTATAAATTCAAGGGCAAACGCTTTGATTGTGGCTCTGTGGAGGGCTATGTCGAGGCGACGAAGTATTTTTACGAAAAAGAATTTGCAAAGAAAAAAAATGATAAAAAATAAACTTTTTTTTACCAAAGCCAAAAATGACGCGCTAAAAAATGTCGCTTTGGCGCTAAAAGATGAATTCGAAAGTGGCGAGATTGGGTATTATCACCTACCAGATAGCGGCGAGAGGGCGATTGCGCAGGCTAGCGAGTTTTTAGCTGGCAAAATTTTTAGCGCTGTCGTAGTCGTGGGAATCGGCGGTTCGAGCGTGGGTGTAAGGGCGTTTTATGAAATGCTACGCGAAAAAATAGAGCCAAATTTAAGATTTGAAATTTTGGATAATTTAGACGATTTTAGCGTCAAAAACGCCTTAAATGGGCTCAAATTTAACGATACGCTCTTTATCATCTCGTCCAAATCCGGCACCACAATCGAAACCATTTCGCTATTTAAGGTCGTTTTAGATGAGTTTGGCGCGCAGGATTTGAGCCGTAATTTCATCTTTATCACAGATCCAAATTCGGCGTTAGAAACCTACGCAAAAAGCCAAAACGCCACCGTGATAAATATGCCAGCCAATGTGGGCGGGCGATTTAGCGTGCTTAGCGCAGTCGGCCTTGTGCCAGCTCTCGCTCTTGGGCTTGATGCGCGCGCCTTGCTAGCTGGCGCAAAAATGGCGCAAGAAAGGTTTCTAGGCGAAATCCTAAATGGAAATTTTGAAAATTTAGAAAATAACGAAGTCGTGCAAAAAGCCCGCCACTACGCCACTCACAAAAACGCCACAATCAATGTGATTTTCAGCTATTGCGACAGGCTCAAAGCCTTCAACGACTGGTATGTCCAGCTCTGGGCGGAGAGTATCGGCAAAAAAATCGGCTACACGCGATATGGGCTTACCCCAGTAGGGCTAGTTGGCTCGCGCGATCAGCACAGCTTCTTGCAGCTTATCATGGACGGCGTGAAGGATAAGACAGTAACATTTATGAAGCTAAAAAACTCTGGCACATCGCGAAAAATCCCAAATTTGAGCTTGGAAAATTTGGCTAGTTGCGACTTTGTAAATGATCTAAGCTTGGAGAGTGTGCTAAATTTCCAGTGCGACGCGACCGCGCAGGCTGTGATAAATGAGGGCGTGAGCGTCGATGTCATCGAAGTTGGCGCGCTAGATGAGGCAAACGCTGGATTTTTGTTTTATTATTTTGAGCTGCTAACTAGCGGGGTTGGGGCGATTTTGGGCGTGAATACTTACGACCAGCCAGGCGTTGAAGCAGGCAAACGCATACTAAAATCAATGATTTTAAATAGATAATTTTGTGAAATTTAGCCCATTAAACAGCTCCTTTCGATGACGATAATCTATCATTGCGCTTCGCAAGCCGGGGATACCGCCTCGATACGCGAACCATTGTCATTGTGAGGAGCGAAGCGACGAAGCAATCTACGACTTTAAAATTCCTTGCGCCAAATTTGCTGTCATTGCGAGGCGACACAGTCGCCATGGCAATCCACAAGCCTAAACTACCATGCGCTCTAATCCCTGTCATTGCGAGCGTAGCGAAGCAATCCAGAGAAATTTCCTTGCCTTTGATTTGTCATTGCGAGAAACGGCGCAAGCTGTTTCGTGGCAATCTGCGAATATAAAATTTCGGCGCAGTGTTTTTGCAGAATTTCAAAATTTAAATAGAATTTTGCTTTAAATTTTACTGGATTGCTTCGCTATGCTCGCAATGACGCGAAATTCGCATTTTGGTGATTGTTGCTCGTAGATTGCTTCGCTACGCTCGCAATGACAATCAAGCGGTGCGCAGTCGCTGTCGTGGCGAAATTTTGCCCTATCCAAACCCCATATTTCAGCGAAATTTTCGAAATTTATGAGTAAAATTTAGCCCAAATTTGGCAAGGAAAATTTATGAGAAATCCATTTCACTCCCTCAAATACCGCAATTTCAGGCTTTATTGGATTGGTATGAATCTCTCATTAATCGGCTCGTGGATGCAAACAATCGCGCTTCCTTGGATTGCGCTCACGCTCACGCACGACCCCTTTAAGGTGGGGCTTGTTAGCCTCGCGCAGTTTTTGCCCTCGCTACTATTCACGCTATTCTCGGGTGTTTTGCTCGATCGCTTTGACAAGCTTCGCATACTTTTGTGCGCGCAAATCGGTATGATGATTATAGCGTGCATTTTCGCCTTTTTAGCGTGGTTTGAGGCGTTTAGCTTCGCAAACATTTTCACGCTCTCTCTCATAAACGGCGTATTTACGGCGTTTGACTCGCCCTCGCGCCAAGCCCTCGTGCGCTCGCTCATCGCTTCTAGCTCCGAGCTTCCAAACGCAGTCGCGCTAAATTCGATCTCTTTCAACCTAGCCCGCATCACAGGACCTGCGCTTGCTGGGCTGATAATGGCGCACTTTGGCGCGAAATGGTGCTTCGTGATAAATGCTATTAGCTTTTTAGCCGTCATTATCTCGCTATTTTTTGTCAAAATTTCCGAGCCCGCAAGCAAAGTGTCGCGCTCAAATTTAAGCCCCCTAGCGCTCATCAAACAGGGCTTTTCGTATATGCTTTCTAAAAAAATTTTAAGCGAAATTTTGTTTATTGTGCTGATTTTATCAACCTTCATACCTAATTACAATATCACAATTTCAGCTTTTGTGAAATTTGATTTGGCTCAGGGCGAGCGGTATTTTGGGTATTTGATGTCGATTTTGGGGCTTGGGGCGCTGTGCGGGGCGCTAGGAGTAGCTAGTTTTGGGAATTTGTCGCTGAAATCTATCCGTATTTGCGCCGTGCTTGTGTGCGTGATCTGCGCGCTGGCTGGGGCTGTGGCGAGCTTTGCTTACAATGCCACGCTAATTGCGCTGCTTGGATTTTTTTTCGTTTTGACAAACTCGTCGATGAACTCGACCGTGCAAATGCACACCAGCAACGAATTTCGCGGCAGGATAATGAGTATCTACACTCTATTTTTCTTAGGAAGCACGCCATTTGGCGCGCTTTTTGCGGGGTTTTTCACGGATAAATTTGGCGCGAAATTCGGCTTTTTTATCAGCGGATTTTGCGCGCTAATTTTGCTTTTGGCTCTGTTTTATCTGCGTAGAAATAAATCAAAACCTACTTAAATGCTATCTTTAAATTTGCGCTTAAAATTTGGGCAAATTCGTCGAAATTTGGCAGGTCGAGCTTGGCTTTTCGCATTTTTTTCCCCCACATACTCTCAGGGAAAAAGCTGTCGTTTTTAAACCTAGCTTGCAGGTGAATATGGACTTTGGGCACATAGTTTGCGAAGCTTGCGATATTGATTTTATCGGGGTTATAGAAGTCTCGCATGCTCCTTTCGCACTCCAAAACAGCCGCCCAAAGGTGTGCAATCTGCTCGCTTGGCAAATCCGTAATCTCCTTCGCCTTAGTTTTGGTGAAAATTTTAATCCACGGGATTTCGCTCTCCTCGCGCTCGATAAAAATTATATCATCTTCGTATATCATATTTTCTCCTTATAAAAATATGGAATTTTAAACAAAATTTAATTAAAATCGCGTAAAAATTTAAAGGAAATCTGTGAAAATCGCCGTTGTAATCTATGATAATTTCTCACTTTTAAACCTAGCCCAAATTTTGAACGCCCTAAGTGCTTGCCAGCACAAAGTGCGAATCTATGCGCTCAAAGAAGTCGTGCAAAGTGCGCAAAAAGCCTGCGTGAGGGCTGATGTCAGCGACGATAGCCTCTATGGAAACGACGCCGTGATCGTCTGCGACGGAGAGTGCGAGGATTTGGTGTATAACTCAATCTTTACCGCGTGGCTTCGCTCCGGCGCAATGGCGAAAAAACTCGCATTTTTTGGGAGTGCGCACTCGCTTGCCAAGATAGCAAAATTTGAAAATTTCAGCCATTTTGAAAACTTCGATGAGGCAAAATTTCTCGAATTTTTAACGGATTAATTTTTCTTTTTTATCCCTACGATACGCGGGCGAATTACGATTTCGCTCAAATTTGATTTGGTTTTATACGCCTCGTAGGCGAAATTTGCAATCTCATCTGGGTCGATATAGGCGCGCTCATCACTGCCAGGCTCGAAGCGCAAGTCCGCAAAAAAAGGCGTTTGCGTCATATCGGGGCTTATGCAAGTTACGCGCAAATCCTTGCGATACTCTTCAAACAAACATAGCAAAAACGCCCGCAGTCCCGCCTTGGATGCCGAATACAGCGCGCTAAATCGCGAGTGTCTGTGCGCCTCGATCGAAGCAATGCCGATGATATGGGCGTGCGAGCGTTTGAGCGAATTGATTAGCGCATTTAGGATTATCAAATTTGCGCTTAAATTCACACTTATCACGCGCGAAATCTCGTCCCCACTCACCGCCTCGAAGGGGTCGAAATTTCCCACACCAGCGCATAAAATCACAGCGTCAAAGCTCTCTTTGCTCAAATTTGCTAGCTCTTTTTTAAGCGAGGCAGTATCCTCAAATCTCGAATTTAAGGTTACAATTTCAAAGCCGTTTTGGCTAAATTTCCGCGCTATCGCACTGCCGATCCCGCCACCTGCGCCCGTAATCAACGCTTTTTTCATCTATTTTCCTTTATTTTGCGCATATACGACTCTTTCATCGCGCGCTCGAATTCGTCGTTGCTGGCAAACTCGCGCCCAAAAACCTCGCCCCAGAGCGTCTCGTCCTCCATGCAAAGATAAAAAAATACTTCCTCATGCCACGCGCGCAGGCTAGAATAGGCGAATTTAAACATTTCAAGCTTGATATTTTTGGGGTATGAAATTTTGCCATTTGCCTGCGAAAATGGCATTTGCAAAATTTTGCTTTTCAGCCCTCTGGCACGCAGTTTTTTGATAACTGGTTTTATAAATGTCAGCGTGCCAAAGGATACAAGTGCTACGCTACTAGGGTCAAATTCGCGCACCAATCGCGCAAAAATCGCGCTGTATTCATCACGCCAACCTTCGAAATAAATCATCGGGTGAAAGTGAAATCCCACCAAAATGCCCTTTTGCGCCAGTTTTTTGGCAGCATTTAAGCGCTCATCTAGGCTAGCGCTGAGATGTTCTTCGTTTTCGATAATGATTTGCGGATTTAGCGAAAATGTCACGATGATGTTACGCGAAATGTCGTTTTGCAAAAAAAAGGAAATATTATTCGACTTGCTTTTAAGCTCCAAAATCACATTTTTATGCGCTCTGGCGAAGGAATTTAGCGCGCTTAAAATACCGAAATTATCGCCCCACATGAGCGAATCCGAGCTCTGACCTGTGCCGATATGATAAATTTTATCGCTATCAAGGTGCAATTTCGCTAGATTTGCACCAAAATTTTCATCAAACCCCACGACGCCGTTTTTGTAAAACGAGCCAATCGCGCAATACGAGCAGTCAAAACCGCACGAATTGACCGCATCGAGCGTGAGTAGATTGCAACAGCGCGTCCCCTCGCTAGCGACAGGACAGCGACCAAGGGCTAGCTTTTCGCCCGCAAAACGCGATATTTCGTAGCGTTTGGGCGTGTAGTGCGGAGTGAAATTTTCATACGCAGGCGGGCGCGATTTGATTAGCTCATACGCGGATTTTATGCGCGCGAAAACCTGCTTGCAAGCGTGGTTTGAGGCGGGTTTGTATTGTAAATTTGGCTCTGAATTTACGCTAGGATTTTCGCTGAAATTTGCGTTAGAATTTTCGGCGAAATTTGCGCTAGAATTCCCACTGAAATTCGAAGCAAAATTTACGCCACGATTTTCGCCAAATTTCGCTATTTTTAAAATTTCCCCCACATTTTCGCCCCAAGCCTGCAAATCAGCGCAAATTTCGGCGATTTGTTTGCGCTCTTGGAAGCTAAAATGCCCTGATAGAAAAAATTCGCGCAAAAGCTCGCTATTTTCGGCGTTTAGTGCGAGTTTGAACTCGCCATTTATTTCACTCATAACTCTCCTATTTTTTCCGCATGCGCCCTAAGTAGCGCACAAGTGCTGGATTTGTCGATTTTAGCGTCGATTAAATGGTCGCTTACGACCTTGTAAATTTTAAATTTCACGCCAAATTTAGTGCAAATTTCTTTGAATTTCGCGCTTTCCATATCGTATAAGTTTATCGTGGGCGCCGAAATTTTCGTAGTTTGCGGGGTGCTAACACAGATTAGGCTCGCCCCTTTTGGCGCAGTGTTTTCGTCCCATAAAAACCCCTCGCCGACACTGATTTCATCGCTATTGCAACCACAAATTCCAAAATTTATGGCTGTTTTGGGGCTAAATTTCGCCAAAATTTCGCCAAAAATTTGCGCGTTTTCGCCGTTTTTACCAAAGCCCACACCGCAGATAAAAAGCAAAATTCCCTCGCCTAGCCACACATTGACGCTTTTTTCGCCAAAACTTGCGCCACTCTCGCCAAATTTAACGCTACTTTTTTTTAGTCTAAATCTCTCCACTAGACCCTGCGCCTCAGACTTCGTGGCGCACACAAACACTCTCATAAATTCTCCTAAACCTCGCATTTTAGCAAGCCAAGGCTAGAAAAAAGCTAAATTTGATGAAATTTTGCGTGCATTTTGTTTATTAAAACTACATAAATTTTAGCTATAATCCACGGATTAGATTTTTTAAAAGGGGCGATGATGAGCGAAACTCAATTTTCCAACTCCGTTACCTTGCGCGACAACCGCAATGGCGCGACATACGACTTCCCAATCCTTGATGGCACAATGGGTCCTAGCGTAATTGACATTTCGAATTTTTACAAAGACACTGGAATGTTTACCCTAGATAGGGGATATACCTCCACAGCCATGTGCAAAAGCTCGATTACATACATTGACGGCGAAAAGGGCGAACTCATGCACCGCGGATACGATATCGCGTGGCTAGCGCAAAACAAACGCTACCTCGATGTCGTGTATCTACTGCTAAATAAAAAACTGCCTAGCAAGGACGAATACAACGCATTTTTATACGAGCTAAAAACCAGATCTTTTATCAACGAAAAAATCCTAAAACTTTTCGACGCATTTCCAGATCGCGCCCACCCTATGGCGGTTTTGCAGGCATGTATTGCGACACTTAGCGCGTATTACTCTAAGGATATGAGTTTTGATGATCCAAATGAATATATGGAAATGGCAAAACGATTAGTAGCCAAAATGCCGACTCTTGCGGCGTTTTATTATCGCCACTCCAAAGGCTATCCTATTATTTACCCTGATTTGGCGCGCGGATTTACGGAAAATTTCTTGTATATGATGCGAAGCTTCCCGCACTCTCATGTGGATCTCAAACCAATCGAAGTCAAGGCCCTAGATAGCGTGCTTATGCTTCACGCTGACCACGAGCAAAACGCCTCAACGACGACGGTGCGCACGGTGGGTTCTACTCACGCTCACCCTTATGCGTGCATAAGCGCAGGTATCGGCGCGCTATGGGGACACGCGCACGGCGGGGCGAACGAAAGCGTAATTCGCCAGCTAGAAATGATAGGCACACCAGAAAATGTCGATAAATACATCGCCAAAGCCAAGGACAAATCCGATCCGTTCCGCCTAATGGGCTTTGGACACCGCGTCTATAAAAACTACGATCCGCGCGCCAAGGTGCTAAAAGGTCTGCGAAATCAGCTAATCGAAGAGATCGGAATCGATACGAATTTAATCCGTGTGGCAAATAGATTAGAAGAAATCGTGCTAAATGACGAATATTTCGTATCTCGAAACCTCTATCCAAATGTCGATTTCAACTCAGGTCTAATCCTAAAAGCGCTCGGAATTCCGACAGAAATGTTTGCCGTAATCTTCGTAATGGGACGAAGTCCTGGCTGGATGGCGCAATGGATAGAGCTCAAAGAGCAAGAGAGTATCAAAATCGTCCGCCCTCGCCAACTCTACATTGGCCCAGAGCGCATAAACGAATAGCCCAAATTTAGGGCAAAATTTGGGTTAAATTTAAATGCAAAATTTAACCCAAAAATTTTACGATAATTTAAAATTTATTAAAATTTTACGCTATAATCTTGTGTTTTTATGAAAGGGGTAAAAATGAAAAGAAAATTGTTTTTAATATCTTGCGCGGTATTTTGTTTGGGCTCTTTGTCTTACGGGGCACCAGAGCTCACGGTAGAAACCATGCCAGACGCGGCGAATTTGGATTTAGGCGCATATATGACTCCTGCTAATGCAAGCGAAACAAACGCTAATAGCGAGGTCGCAGCCGAGGCAAACGCGACTGCTGCCCAACCAAGTGCAGAGGCAAATGCTACTGATGCGGCTGAAACCACAGCTGATACAAACGCAACCGCAGCCGCTCCTGCGCCTAGCGTAAGCCCAGAAGTGGCAGAACAAGGCGCATTGCTGTATAAAACCTGCGTAGCTTGCCACGGCGCAAAAGGCGAGAAAGCCTACACAAAAGTCCCACCTATCGTAAATTTATCTAGCGAAGAGAGATTAGAGAAGCTCCACGCCCTAAAAGACGGCACCGCAAACGACGGCAAGGGATATTATGGTATGGGCGCAGTGATGAGAGGCCAACTTCGCATAAGCGACGATCAAATCGGCGTTTTAAACGCGTATATCGAATCGTTTAAAAACTAATTTAACTCAAAAATTTTGCTAAATTTGGCTTTTGGCTAAATTTAGCAATCCTAAATTCCTTCAAATTTTAAAATTCGGAGTATTTATGCAAATACGAAGTGCGAAAACCGCAGATTTGGACGCTATCAAAGCCATAGAGGACATTTCATTTCCGCCAAATCAAAGGGTCAGCAAAGAGGCATTTGGCGAGTTTTTGGCGAAATTCGCTGATGATATTTTCGTAGCCTGCGAAAATAATCAAATCATAGGCGAGATTGTGTCGCTATGCACAAACGAGCGAGATTTCGATGATGATATGTTTTTTGGCACTAAATTTCACGACAAAGATGGCGCGTGGCTAATGGGGCTAAGCCTTGGCGTGGTGCCAGAATTTAGGGGTCGTGAGATCGGCTCTGCGCTGATAGGCACATTGCAAACACACGCCCTAGCGCGCGCAAAAAGCGGAATCGTGCTAACCTGCGAAGAGTGTTTGGTGAAATTTTACGAAAAATTTGGCTTTGTAAATGAGGGAATTTGCAAGTCAAAATTCGGCGATAAAAGCTGGTATCAAATGCGCTGGGAGATTAAAAAGGGCTAAATTTAAGCGCAAATTTGAAAGAGAACATAAAATTTATCTAAATTTAACCCTAAATTCGCGCTAAATCGCGCGTTTTTTACTTTTTAATAATGCAATAATGCCAAAAAGTCCAAAAATAATGCCAATCACGCTAAGCAGACCTTGATATTTCGCAAAGGCTAGCTCATCGTATTTGCTAACGCCGAAATTCTCATCAATATCCACGCTAAATTCACTTCTGTGCTCGCCGTGGTCGCTCTGCGCGCTTATTTCGACGCGGTATTTCCCGGGAGCTGGTGGCAAAAAGGCTAGTTTGCCGTTTTCGTCCGTCTGTGCGATTTGCATAGCAAGCGCACTTTCACCCTGATAAATGCGAACTTTGGCGTTTTTGGCTGGGATAGAAGTGGCAAAATTTGCATTGATTATCACGGCCTCGCCGCGCGTGATATTGTAGCTAATCCCATGCGCAAACGCCAAAATAGCGCAAAACAAAACGCTAATTAAAACTTTCATTTAAGCTCAAATGTGATTGAGGTTTGGATTAAGAGTTTGTTGGCATTTGGGTCTGAATACTCGCTCCTAGCGCTTTTAGCAGCGATGACATTTAACCCTTTTTCGACTGGGATTAGCGCGATACCAAACTCATTTGTGCTAATTTCCCAATCCTCATGCACGCCGACTTCAAATTTGGTTTTTGGCGATGGTTTGCCGTTTTTGAGCACCAAAACAGGGAGTTTGTCGCCGTCTTTTAGTGAAAATGGATCTGCAAGGGCGATGATTTCGAAATCAAGTCCTATCGGGCTTAGCATTGCTTCGTTCCACGAAAAGTAAGTTTTGCCGATTTTAAGGCTTCTTGAATTTGCAAAAACTGCGCCTTTTACACTTTTTAATCCGCCTTTGACGAAGCTTCCGCCCTCATCTGTTTCTATCCAATACCCAGCGTCGTAAATTCCGCTCATCACAGCTGGTTTGCTTGCTGTTAGCACGACAGGTGTTGCGTTTGCATCGTCAAATTTATAATCAATTCCAGTTTTGATAGGTTTTAGATTTTCATCAAAGCCGTTAGCTGCGATTAACTGCTCGCTGGCATATTTTTCATACTCGCCATGAGCCCAAAATTTGACCTCGTATCTGTTCGTGTCGATGTTTTGGATAACGATTTGGTGGGCATTTGCACACATGCAAAATGCAACGAATAAAAGTGCTTTTTTAAACATAAAATTCTCCTTGAATATTATTAAAAATGGATTGGTATTATAGCGACTAAATTTTAATATTAATTGAATTTTGGTGTTACGAATATAAATTTTTTCTTTTGTTGAAATATATACGAATTTTAAGCCCCTTTGTGCTAAACTAATAGGCTATTTCACACAAAAGGATATATTATGTTTCACGAATACAGAGATTTAATCACTGAACTTAAAGGCAAAAATGCACGCTTTGACGCGTTGTTTGAAAAACACGATGATTTAGATCATCAAATCGCAGCCGCAGTCGAGGGCAGAGTGCATATGAGCGATTTAGAAGTGGATTCTCTAAAAAGAGAGAAACTTCGTGTAAAAGATGAAATCGGTATGTTTTTGGCTAAGATTAAAGCTGAAAAAGAGGGCAAATAAAAAAGGTTGCGCACTCCGCGCAACCACAAATTTAATATCAAATTTATAAAATTACAAAAATAATTTATCTTCCAGGCTGTGTAAGCGTTGCAATCCGATATCGATGTATTCCATTAATTTTTCGTTGTTTTTGACCAAATCGTCGTAGTAAGCTTTGGCTTTTTCCTTCGCTACGAAGTCGGGTTCGACATATTTTATGCCTGATTTAAACAGACCCTTTGTCTCGACAAAATATGTGCCCCAAATCTTATCACAATGCTCAATGCTAGATTCTGTAAAGCTCACGATCGAATCATACGCGACATTTCCAAGTAACTCTTGCAATTTATTAGCAGGATTTTTCAAAAACGAGTAAAAATCCTTAAACGGAGCAAATACCTGCTCTAAATTTTGCGCTGAGTCTTGATAAATCCCCTTTTTGACGCGAAACATCATCATTTCTTGCGAATTTACAAATCTCTCAACGGCTTTTATAGTATCCGCTTTATTCACTGGAAATTTCCTTTGGTTGAATTAATATAAATCGCTATTATAACACAAATTTATAAAATTTATGTTAAAATACTAGAACAAAAAGGAAAATATATACAAAAATAGGAGGTAAGTATGGAAAGACCTGTTCCCATAGATGAACAAATCGAGCTGGATTTCAGCAAAATCATCATCTCAAAGACGGATCCTCGCGGTATCATTACCTATGTCAATGATTATTTTTTGGAGGTTAGCGGATATAGCGAGGGCGAACTCATCGGCAAACCACACTCTATCGTCAGACACCCAGATATGCCAAAAATCGCATTTAAACTAATGTGGGATAGCATTTCTAAGGGCAGACCATTTACTGCTGCGGTGAAAAATCTAGCCAAAGACGGCAGGTATTACTGGGTCATCGCCAAACTCGATCAAGTCATCGACCCGCATACCAAAAAGGTCGTCGGACACACGGCTATATCGGAGCATACGGCATTTCGCACGCCAGCACCAGCCGAGATAATCCAGCAAATCGAGCCGATTTACAAAAAACTAGTCGAGATCGAAAATAGCTCCGGCATAAAGGCTAGCTATGAGTATTTGGAGGGGTTTTTGCACGCCAACAATACGACTTATGACGAATTTATCGAAGGGCTTGTTACAAAAAAGGGATTTTTAGACAAACTCCAAGCCAAATTTGGCAAAATTTTTGGAAGATAAATTTAGGTGAAATTTAGCGTTTGGCGAAATTTTGTAAATTTAAATTGCCAGACGCTAAATTTGTAAAATTCAGCTTGTAGCTCAAATTTTAACTTCAAAAGTGCCACAATACCTCTTATATCTATGTTTATAAAATTTATAAAATTTTTTCAAAACGCCGACTTTTGAATTTTTGCCATTACACCACTGATTTTCATTTTTTATCCTTTATAATCGATTTTTTGTTTTTCTCGCAAAAGCGCAGGTATCGCGCCGTCTCGCCCTATGCCTAAAATTCTGCTTCTTAGCAAATTTATCTCACGCAGGCTCGCCTT